>JAFIFA010000181.1 GCA_020832225.1 Balneolaceae bacterium | reverse complement strand
TTCTTCCTGTTTTCACAGACATCTGCGATGAGAAAGTCACCATCTTCAGTTTCAATTGTAATCCGCTCTGTCTTCATTATCGGAGAGGAGAAGATCAGCGAACATAAAATAGTGTGTAGGTGACCGTTGAGACACCACGGTGCCGGTCTAAAAGATTGAGTATAGCTGTTCATGGGGAATTCAGGCAGGGCTGCAGGCAAAAATCTTCGAAGATATTGGCAGTCACATTCAGTATAATTTCTAAAAATTGAGAACTATACCCAAGATAACCAAACATTTCTGAAATGACTCAATCCTCCCGAAATGAACCGGTGCGTCGTATTACGGCAATCGATCTCGGTACGAACTCCTTTCACGCCCTGATCGTCGATATCTATTCGGACGGAAGCTTTTACACGGTTGATAAACTCAAGGAGATGGTTCTGCTATCCGAGCGGGGATCGGATAACCGACTGTCTGATGCGGCTATGGAGCGTGGTTTGGACGCGCTGAAAAAGATCAGAACATTATCAGACCACCAGCGTTCGGAGGAGATTCTCGCCTATGCCACCAGCGCAATCCGTGAAGCAGAGAATGGAGGAGAGTTTATTCAGAAAGCGATTGATGAGGCGGGGATAAAGATCAACGCCATTCCGGGGCGTGTGGAGGCGGAACTGATAGGTCTCGCGGTTCAGCATGGTGTGAAAATGCCTGACCGACCTGCACTGATTATGGATATTGGGGGCGGCAGCGTAGAGTATATACTGGCCGATAAAAAGAAGCTGCTCTACCTCACCAGCAAAAAGCTTGGAGTAGCGAGAATGACGGCAGCACATGCCAATAGCGACCCCCTCTCAAAGGAGGATATCCTCACACTTCAAAAGCACTACCACGAAAACCTTACTGATGTTGCAGAGGCATTTGCCATGCACCGGGCATCCACGCTGATTGGCTCATCGGGTACCATGCAGAATATTGCGGCGATGATTGCCGCCAGAAAAGATGAAACTCCATCGTTCACCCTAAACGAGTATGAGTTCTCTGATTCAGACTTTTTCAAGCTCTATGATGATGTGATGAAGATGGATCGAGACGAACGGGCAAAACTGAAAGGGCTTGATGAAAAACGGATCGATCTGCTTCCTGCCGGACTGGTTTTGGTAAACTACATCATCAATACCTTCTCCATTCGTAGGGTAAGAATATCCTCGCAGGCACTTAGAGAGGGGATTATTTTACGCTATATACATCGTGAATTGGAGGACCTGAAGGATCTGCATACGGCCGGGAATCCGCGAAGAAGAAGTGTTCTGGAGCTCGTTCACAAATGCAATTGGCACGAACAGCACTCTCGCCATGTCGCAAAACTGTCGATGAAGCTTTTTGATGAGCTGAAAGAGAGCCTGAGTCTGGATGAGTTGGACGGGGAGCTTCTGGAGTATGCCGCATGGATGCACGACATAGGGTACCACATCTCCCACAGAAAACATCACAAACACGCACTTTATATTATTCGGAATTCAGACCTGCTCGGTTTCAAGGAGCATGAGATTGAGCTGATGGCAAATGTTGCACGATATCACCGAAGATCAACTCCGAAGCAGCGGCACCCTCACTACAACAGGCTGAACAAGAAGCATAAGTCAAGAATTAAAAAGCTCTCCGCAATTCTGCGTGTTGCTGATGGTCTGGATCGTAGCCACTACCAGAATGTCCGGAAGTTGAATGTGGTGCAGAAAAATGGCAAGCTGCGAATAGAGATTCGTACCGAAGCAGATCCTCATCTGGAAATTTGGGGAGCAATGCGAAAGAACGCTCTTCTTGAAGAGGTTACAGGATGCAAGGTTGAGGTTGCCCGGAAAGGTGCTCCTGCAACTTATTAGAGACTTGACCTCACCATTATGGTTAAAGAATTTCGGACTTTTTTTCGCTGTCTAAAAGTGCTCTTCATCCGGTTTGTTTGTTATAAATGAGCCATTCTCATCTTAATGTTTTGAGCCGAAATGTAACATCCCCAATTGTTTTGAAAAAGAGTCTAAAAATCTTTTGGAACAGTTAAGGTGGAGTCGTGAAGTAGCGTAAATGTGGACGTGCGTGCCAAAGTGTGTTTTATCGCACAAAAAACGAATCATTTCAGGAAATCAGAACAAAAACTTTAATTATTACGGCAATTTGGTTGAAAATGCACAATAAAACTTTAATCAATGAAGCTGCTTATTGGATATAGTTTAATTATTAAACACCCCCGATTTTACTTTTTTAAGCTGTTGAATAGAGTCGATTTACTTTTGCTGTATCGGTAGTTAACCCACCTTCAAAACGGAACCTTCCGTATCTTTAAATCGTATTTACAACCACAGTTTAGAGGCCGGATAAATAGAGAAAAAAACCTGTAAAAAACCCGGCATAATTAGAATAAATCAGGATTAAGAAAGAAAAAATCATCTGTATAAAAATGAAGTACGTAATAACCCTAATTTTGACAATTGCACTGGCTTTTTCACTCTTCGTGAAGAGTGCCGATGCGGAAGCTGACACCACTGACTTTGTGATCAGCGACGACATCATTGAAGCGGTGAAGGATATCGACATGATCAGCCTGAATGTTCTTCTTGCTGATGGTGCCGAAATTGACACCACAGACCAAAACGGTAACACGGCTCTGATGCTTGCATCAAAGATTGGTAACCTGCGAATGGTCAACATTATTCTGGCGCATGAGCCTGATGTAAACAGGCGAAACATTGACGGCAAGTCTGCCCTGATGATCGCATCCGAAAACGGACAGCTGGTCGTAGTTGGTAAACTGTTAGGCAAAGGCGCAGACACGATGCTTATCGACAAGAATGGACTGACGGCTGCCGATATGGCTATGCAAAATGGCCACTCCGATATCCTCGAATTTCTGGGAACCGGAACTTCAGGGTATGTGACCCGCTAAGCGGAAATTTCATACGTGACCTCTTAAACCCCCGTTCCGTACTCCGGAGCGGGGGTTTTTTTATGGCTCAAAGTTGGTTTGTGTGGGTAGAATAGATGAACGAAGCAGAGTATTCCCCCTATCAAGGGGGGACTGAGGGGGGTGTAGATGCACAGCGATGTTTTTTACTCTAGCCCCCTCTAAATTTCGCTTACGCGTTCAAAAGATGAGCTCCTTCCTAAGGGAGACTTTTTGGTTGCCCTTCTTTTGAATTAACCCCTGACGGGACAGATCCGGTTTTCAGGATCAAATTGCGCCTTTCCTTAGCTGTCAACATTTCGTTACTTCCTTTAATCCGAAAACTGAAGTCAGCTACATGAAATCGATCGCTATTATTCTTGCTCTTACTCTGCTATCCGCAACCGGCGTTGCCGCGCAGGACTCCATCAATGAGAAAACATCCGGAATGGAGAAGTATGAGGGGTACTTCAATTTCTGGTGGGATGATGATGAGGGGAAAATCTGGCTCGAGATCGACAAACTTGATGAAGAGTTTATCTATGTAAATTCACTCGCAGCCGGAGTGGGCTCCAACGATATTGGGCTGGATCGAAGCCAGCTTGGAAATACGCGCATCGTGAAGTTTACCCGGATCGGACCGAAAGTGCTGATGGTTCAGCCGAACTACAACTTCAGGGCCACATCGGGTGTGGAGCTGGAGGAGAAATCGGTGGATGAGGCCTTTGCACGATCTGTGCTCTTTGGTTTTGATGTTGAGATCCGAGAAGGAGACCGAATTCTTGTGGACGCTACCGAATTTCTGATGCAGGATGCTCATGGCGTTGCTGAGAGGCTCCGTGCACGTGATCAGGGCAGTTTCTCCCTCGACCGTTCCCGCTCTGCCATCTATCTGCCGGGTACATTCAACTTTCCCAAAAACAGTGAATTTGAGGCGAAACTCACCTTTACCGGTTCGGGCGCAGGGGGCTGGCTCCGATCGGTGGCGCCATCAAACGATGCGATAACGGTTCGCCAGCACCACTCGTTTGTGCAGCTGCCAGATGATGGCTACAAGCCACGTAAATTTGATCCACGCTCCGGCCTCTTTCCGGTCTCCTATCAGGATTACAGCGCACCGATTGGCGGTGAGTTTACCCGGCGCTACGCGGTTCGCCATCGGCTTGAGAAGGTGGACCCCGAGGCCGAAATGAGTGAGGCGGTTGAGCCGATTATTTTCTATCTGGATAACGGAACGCCCGAACCCGTACGCACGGCACTTCTGGAGGGTGCAGAGTGGTGGAACGAGGCATTTGAGGCTGCCGGATATATTGATGCTTTTCGGGTAAAGATGCTTCCGGATGATGCCCACCCTCTCGATGTTCGATACAATGTTATCAACTGGGTGCACCGCTCAACGAGAGGCTGGTCTTATGGATCATCGGTTGTTGATCCGCGAACGGGTGAGATCATCAAAGGAAATGTGCTGCTCGGATCGCTGCGCGTTCGTCAGGACTATATGATCGCCGAGGGACTACTTGCACCGTATGAGGAGGGTGTGGATCCCGATCCGGTGATGCTTGAGATGGCGCTCGACCGAATCCGACAGCTCTCTGCACATGAAATTGGCCATACACTTGGGATTGCCCACAATTTTGCGGCAAGTGTGAACGATCTGGCCTCTGTAATGGACTATCCCCATCCAATGGCAACCATCAACGAAGATGGTTCGCTCTCTCTCGATAACGCGTACGATCGCGGCATCGGAGAGTGGGACAAACGAGCGGTAATATGGGGCTATCAGGATTTTCCGGAAGGTGTTGATGAAGAGGATGCCCTTGAGGAGATTATTCGCGAAACCAACGAAATGGGGCTGCTCTATCTCTCGGATGAAGTGGCGCGCCCGCAAGGCGGCTCCCACTCCTATGCACACCTATGGGATTATGGTTCCGATCCGGTTTCACAGCTCGATCATATTCTTGATATCCGTGAGGCAGCTCTCTCCCGCTTTGGTGAAAGAAATATTCGTGAGGGGAGGATGATGTCGGATCTGGAAGATGTGTTGGTGCCGATCTATCTCTACCACCGGTATCAGACGGAGGCGACCGTAAAACTGATTGGTGGCGTGGATTACGTCTATAATTTGAGGGGTGACGGACAACCGGGTCCACAAATAGTGGAAGCCGGAATGCAACGTGCAGCACTCGATGCGATGCTTCGAACCCTCGACCCTGAACTACTTGCCCTTCCTGAGCCGATACTCAGTGAGATCCCCCCAAGACCGGCCAGAATTCCAACCACCCGGGAGCACTTCCGAAGCTACACCGATCCCATTCTTGATCCGGTGGCAATGGCTGAGGCTGCTGCCGATCACGCCGCTTCCCTTATTCTAAACAGGGAGCGTGCCGCCAGACTGTTGAACCAGTCGGCCCGCTATAGCGATCAGCTTTCATACGATGATCTGCTGCAGTCGGTGATCGGGAAAACGATCCTGGCAGATCAGCACAATGGCTATCATGGATCGATACAGCGTGCGGTAAATATGGCCGTGATGCGAAACCTGCTCTCTCTGGCCGGAGACAGCGGCACCTCACCCGATGTGCACGCAGTCACAAACTATATGCTTCGTGAGCTGCAGAGTGATCTTCAGGATAGAGAGTCCGGTTCCGATGAGATGATCTGGAGAGCCCACTACAGTCAGCTTGGATTGATGATTGAGGACTTTAAGGAGGATCCCGATTCCTTCACGATTCCGCCGGCACCATACACGCCACCGGGAGCACCGATCGGAAGCGGGGATAGCTCAGGCCTGCACCTGCTCTGCGAATTTTAGATCCCAATCTTTAATGTTGCCGGCTGGAAAGTCCGGTGTACGAAATCTGCTCCATGCTCAGAGATTTTACATTCAGCAAAAACGAACGGGGGTTCTCAAACAAAACCTTCCGGTTCATGAGGAATACGATCATTCCGGTTACAAAAGCTCTTTTTGCACCAGAAATCGTGAACCGGCAATATATGCCTCTAACCGGCCCATGCTTTATTTATGGAAATCATTCGCACTACTTCGACCCATTCGTGATCAACACGGAGTTGACCCGTGAGCCGACTGCTGGTGTGATGACCCGGGATCAATTTCACAAAACGATTCCCCGAATTTTCATGGACAGCATCGGTATTGTGCCAACCAGCAAATATGTGGCAGAGCCGGGAATCATCCGAAGCGTAATGAAGATGATCGATCAGGAGAGAATGATTGTGATCTTTCCCGAGGGGGGCAGACGGTGGGATGGCCGCCCCAAACCACTCATCGAAACAACCCTAAAGCTCTTTTGGAAGATGAAGATACCGGTTCATCCCGTGCAGATACACGGTTCTCATCTCCATTGGCCGCGATGGGCCGATCACTATCGGCGCGGAAGCTTACAGGTCCATTTTCTAAAACCGCTTCACGTTTCTGATTTCGATGATTACGACTCATTTGCCGAAAAATGTCGAGAGCTGATTCGGTTTGATGAATACAATCCCCAGGAAAAGGCTTTGCCGAAGCGGTGCAAGAAGCCTGCAGCAGGTGTACAGCGGCTGATCTACCGCTGCCCCGATACCGGTGTGAGCGGGGCAGTATACTCGCCCGATGGGGAGAGGGTTTTCAGCCGGGAGTCTGACATGAACTACAAAATGGACATCGCATCAAGGTTGATCGACCGTGATGGACGATCTCACTCACTGATCGCCCTTTTTGACCGTATAAACGAAATGCCGATGGTTTCTCAGAGCGGTGATCTGCTGCTTGAAAAGAACGGTGGCGACATCCATATGGTAAATGATGAGCACAGGCTGGTCGGTTTGGGGAGAGGGCTGGTCTCTCTTCACAAAGAGTATATTCGGATATCCTACGATTCAGATCTGCAGACGATCGGACTCGATCAGATAAAAGCGCTCTCCATTGAACAGAATCACAAACTGACCATCACCACTGCAGAGCGAACCTTTCAGCTCAATCTATCCGGGCAGAGTGCACTGCAGTGGCAGATCTATCTGAAAAGGCTGGTGAACGGAGAAAAAACGGTGAGGTCGCTGAACGGATGAGCTCCTGGACTATAGAGATTACGGCCGGCCGATTTTTTCTCGATTTTGCATGGATTGGTGTTTTGTTGATCATTGCTACGTTGATGCGTAGCCGGATCAACGTGCTGCAGCGGAATCTGATTCCGGCAAACCTACTTGCCGGGGTAATCGGACTTCTGATCGGGATGAATGGATTGGGGCTGATTGACCTCACTTCTGAACGCCTTGGTGCCTATGTCTACCATCTGCTCGCGCTTCTTTTCATAGCACTCGGTCTGCGAGCTCCGAAAAAACGTCTGGGCCTCTCATCTCTGAAGTTTGGCCTGATCTTTCTCTCGGTCTATCTGGTACAGGCAATTGCCGGGCTACTGATCGCCCTACTTCTGTTTTATACGCTGATGCCCGATCTCTTTGTTGGCATTGGCCTGCTCCCGCCGCTCTCATTTGGCATGAACCCGGGTATCGCCTATTCGATTGGTGAAAACTGGGAGCAGTTCGGGTTTGAGTCTGGAGGTATTGTGGGTCTCACATTTGCCGCTTCGGGTTTTTTGGTAGCCTATACCGCAGGCATTTGGTTTGTAAGGAGGGGCATTGAGCGTGGTGAGGCGGCCTATATCTCATCCCATGAAGAGATGCCTGAGGATGTGAGAACGGGTCTGATGACCGAGCCAAAGCCCAACGTTCGCGAAAAGATCACGACATCAGCAGAGTCGATTGAATCGCTCTCCTTTCACATTGGTATGATCGGGCTCGCCTATGCTGCTACTTATGGTGTGTTGAAGCTGATGGAGCTCGGCTTAATGGCTGCGGGAGCCGAGAATGAGGTCACCACTCTTTGGTCATTCCACTTCATTTTCGCCGCAATCATTGCCATCACGATACGCAGGGTTCTCGACACGGCCGGATGGAGCCGTGTGGTGGATGATGAGACGATGACACGGTGCTCCAATCTCTTCATGGACTTTATGATTGTGGCATCGGTTGCAGCAATCAGTTTTCTGGTGGTGGCCGCCTACTGGCTGCCATTAACTCTAATTTCTATAGTGGTGGCTCTGGCTACATGGTGGGTGGTGCGCCGTATGACGCAGAATGCATTTCACGAATTTAAACTGGAGCGCTTTGCCGCGATTTTTGGAAATATGACCGGAACGCTTCAGTCGGGGCTGGTGCTGCTCAGAATTCTCGATTCAGGGATGAAGTCTCCCGTAAGTTTTAATCTGGTATATGGCAGCGGATTGGCCCTCGTTTTCGGTTTTCCACTGCTGATCCTGATCAATGCTCCGGTTCACTACTTTACGGATGTGGTTCAGGGCTTTTGGATTGTGCTGGGGGCACTTATCATCTATTTGGCCCTAATCATACTCGCCTGGCAGTTTTTGAAACGTACCAACTCCTCTTAATTACCAACCTTTATAAAAAATCACCATGACTCTTCGATACCTTTTTATTCTGCCGATTTTGATCATTCTCATGATTGCCTGTACTCAGGATCAGCACGATCGCTCTGAAATTCCTCTTGGTGAGATCTCCTCGCTGGTTGAATCCTTCAATGGAGTGGCAGGAGTGTACGTAAAAGACCTTGAGACCGGAACTGTGGCAGAAGTGAATGCCGATACGGTTTTCCCTACCGCAAGCATGGTAAAGGTTCCCATCATGGTAAAAATCTTTGACCTGATTGAGAAGGGTGAATTGGGTTACAGGGATGATGTTGAATATGGCCCCGAACCAGAGTATGAGTACTCGGGAGATATTATAGCCTATCTGGAGCCTGGAACAGAGATCTCCATTGCACAGCTGATCCACCTGATGATGTCTGTCTCCAACAATACCGGAAGCCTCTGGCTACAGCACCTGGCCGGTTCAGGTACAGCTATCAATGAGAAGATGGCGGAGCTCGGGCTGGAGAATACACGCGTCAATTCCAGAACCGACGGGCGCAGTGATGCCTTTAGTCAGTATGGATGGGGGCAGACCACGCCAAAAGAGATGGCCACCTTGGTTGAGGGAATCTATCGCGGGGAGATTGTGAGTCCGCATGCATCGGAACAGATGTACAGAATCATGACGCGGAACTATTGGGATCATGAAGCGATGTCTATTATACCCCCGACTGTGCAGGTTGCGTCAAAAAATGGATCTGTAAGGCAATCAAAATCGGAGGTAGTTTTGGTAAATGGCCCGTCCGGTGATTATCTGTTCAGCGTGGTCACCAAAAATCAGGAGGATACCCGGAATGAGTATGATAATGAAGGGTGGGTGCTGATTCGTGAAGTCTCAAGAATTTTGTACGATCACTTCGAGCCGGACAGCGACTGGACGCCTGATGAGGAGAGAGAGCAGTACTGGTAGATTGGGGTAAACTTCCATTTAAGGACTCACAAAAAATTGATCTATAGGTATAAAAAAAGGCCGCAGTAAAAACTGCGCCCTTGGATATACCTTAAATCGGTAATTCTGAACTGATTACTACTGAACGATCAGTTTACCAACCATGCCACCCTGGAAGTGACCCGGGAAGGTGCATACGTAGTCGTACTCACCCGGTTCATCAGGAACAGTGAATGTAATGGTGTCGGTTTCGCCATCGCCAAGCATTGCTGTCGCAGCGATTACGCGGTCTTCATAGTCCGGGGCAATATACTCATTGTCTCGGGCTGTAACGGACTGTCTGGCGAAATCTTCGAGATCAGTGCCAAGATCGATGATAGCCAGGTTGTGAGACATGGCGGATGCAGGCAGGTTGCTCACGGTTGTGAGTCTGATACGAATCTCTTCACCCGGCTCAGCTTCGATCGCTTCGAGAAGGATATTTTGTCCAGCAGCTCCACCGGTAACGAGGCCATCTTGCGCTTCACGCACAACGAACTTCATGTCGTCGGTTCCGATGATCTCAATGGTACGTACTCCGTCATCTACAGCCTCTTCTTGCTGTGCCTGTTCGGTAGTGTCACCATTGCCGCAAGCGGCGAGGCCAAATACGAAAGCAATTAATAGGAAATTAATAAATAATGATTTCATGTCTTTTAGTTGTTATTGAGGGTTGGTTAAAAATCTTATGAGTAAACAGTTCGACTTCGTTTAGCATTCACAAATTCGAGCTGTTTTTCTCATCAAGAAGTTGTTTTATATCTCTTAATACGGTCTCATGATCCATCTCGCTGCCGGGGTAGTGTCTTCGAACATTGCCATCGGCATCGATCAGGGTAATTCTGTCGGTATGATCAATAAAGTAGAGCTCTTTGTTATCTTCCGTAAACCTCGAAGGAGATTTCAGGGTTGATATTCGAAGCTTCTTTAGCAGATCTTCAACAACTCTGCGCTCACCCGTCAGGAGTCTCCAGTTCGATTGATCAAGCCTGTAGTTGTTGGCGTAATCGTAAAGAATTTCAGGAGTATCCCGGTCAGGGTCGAAAGAGACGCTTACCAGCATAAAATTTTCTACATCGGGCAGTTCCCGCTGAATATCGCGAAGGTTATAGGTGATAAGCGGGCATATATCCGGGCAGAATGTGTATACATAGCTGACAAGCATCACATTGCCTTTAAAGGAGTCCGGGAATGTTATTTCCCGGTTCTCCTGATCCAGCAGTACGTAGGTCTCATCTTCATCGAAGGTGTCTTTTACCTTCAATTGATCGCAGCCGGGCAGTGTGATCCAGATCACGGCCACGGCTGCTGCAAAAATAACAGTAAATTTAAACTGAGGCATCATCATATGGATTTTATCTCAGTGGGATTGGGCTGTCCGGTGAATAGGGCAGCGACCCGCCTGTTGTTGCCTCAAGTACGTCCAAAATAACAGGTGTATATGAAAGTACGATGAGGATGATCGCAATGATAATGTAAGGCGTGAAATTTCTCAGGTATTTAGCCTCTTCATCATGAAGCGGTTCGGAGATCGGGAATGTAACCGTAGCTCCCTCTTCAACACTTTCAGCCTTTCCAAACACCGTTGCAAAGAATGCGATGATATAGATCAGAATCGCAACAAACATCACGCTTCCACCAACAACACTCATTTCGATGTATGGTATCCAGTCTGCCTGATAGAGCAAGCTGTCTGGGTTGGCGTAGGAGGTGCCCGTCATAGTACGCCGGGGCATTCCTTTTAGTCCGCCGATCTTTAACCCGTAAGACATCACCAAAAGTCCTATTGTATAGGCATAAGGCACAAATGTGACCCATCCTTTCATTCGAACCTTCTTATTCATGAACTGACCCACCAGATAGAGACTACCGGCAAGAAACGCCAGCAGTACCGGTCCGGCAACAGTCAGGTGGAAGTGGCCCGGCACCCATGCTGTGTTGTGGATCACCGTATTCATCTGATATGATGCGTTGATGATTCCCCCAATACCGCCCAGGATGAAGATAATAAGGCCGGTGATCAGGTATGAGAACATCCACTTCTCCTTATCGAAATAGGGAAGTTTTCGAACCCAGCCAAATAGTCCTGTTCCGCCATTGTTGCGTCCGGCATGCTCCAGGGAGGCGGCCAGTGTAAAGGCGGTAATCAAGCTTGGCAGTGCCACCGCAAAGGTGAAGATACCGTGTAGGAATTTCCACTGTGCACCGATCGCGGGATCCATATACTGGTGATGTGTTCCTACAGGAATACTGAAGAGAATAAACATCATGAAAACCAGCCGGCCGGCCATATCGGAGTAGAGTTTACCACCTGCAAGTTTTGGCATGAAGACGTAGTACATCACATAAGCAGGAAGCAACCAGAAGTAGACCAGCGGGTGACCAAAGAACCAGAATAGCGTTCTGGCCAGCATCACATTGATCTCATCAACAAGGCCTAGCGACCAGGGCAGGAGCATAAAAAGAATCTCTACGGCAACAGCCAGCGTAGCAATAAACCAGATGATGAAGGTGGTGAACATACCCACCACAGCCATTGGTGTTTTTTTTCCCTTATTCTCACGGCGCCACTCCAGATATTTTGGTATCCAGTTGAAGAAGGCGACCCATGAACCTACCACAAGCAGCACAAGCCCGACATAGAAAAGCGGATGTGCTTTTAATGGCGGATAAAAGGTGTAAAGAACGGTAGCTTCGCCCATAAAAATGGTGATAGCCGCCATTACGGAGCCAACGAGCATCAAAATACCGGAGAGCCACTCTATTTTTGAGTTGAGTGGTTTCTTGAGTGAGTAAGCTACCAGTGCATTTCCTATTACCACGGCGAAAAAGGTGGTAAAAACAATGGCGTTCAAAACACCATGAAAGGTGAGCCCTTTATAGTAATCTCCGCCTACAAACGGGTCGCTGGTAATAATACCGGCCCGGAATAGAGTCTGCATCAAACCGCCATAGATCCCGATAAAGAGAAGCACCATCGGAATTATAAGAAGCGTAACGTTGAGCCATTTGGATGATTTTGAAAATTTAAAGGAGTAGTCGCTCATTTTCAGATCTCCTCCTCGGTTTCAGGTTCATCAAGTCCCTCTTCGATCACAAATCTTCCGGCCATAGTGTGGTGTGCAGCACCACAGAACTCATGGCAAGCATATAGATACTCACCCGGTTCATTAAATGTAACCCTCATGTAATTAATTGCCCCGGGAATCGCCATCAAGTTGACGTTTTTCCGGTCAATTTTGAAACCGTGAATGATATCTTCGGATGTAACGTAGAGGTCTACGGTTGAACCAACAGGCAGGCGTACCGTTGATGGCTGGAAAGCCCACATACGAGCCACCATCTGCAGTTCATAGGTGTCGGGCCCTGTTTGAAAGAGCGTATCTTTCGCAAATGGCTCCATATCTGTAATGCATGTTGGCACATCGATATCCTTGGCAACTGAAGCATAGACGATAGCGCCAAGAAATACAGCCAGAAGTATTCCACTAAGTGAGAAGGCCAGTTTTTCCGATTTATCCATACCTACCTCCCCAACATTTCAAAGTAGAGCAGAAACCAGATGACCAGAAAAAAGATCATTAGAGCGATAAAAAATGCTACCGCACCCCTTGGTTTAAACTCCTCTTGTTCTTCGTTTTTCTCTTCTCCCATATCGTATCCGTTTTTTATAGTTAGCTGTTAATAAAGGGAAGATAGACTCAAGCCAAACAGGGAAGTATAGGGGCTCCCCTTAGTAAGGTATAAGTGCAATCCCTAACAGATAGTTGGTTGAATTTAGTAGATAGAAGTGAAATATAAAACCCGCCTGAAAGAATTCAGCGGGTTAAAATATGGAAGGCAGTGGCTTATTGAGTGCTGACCCTAACAGATCCGCCGCTGGTTCTGGCCGAGAGCATCGGCCCGCCATCACCAATCTTGCCGCTTAAGCTGTTCCGGCTTGAGCTGCCGGTAAAGTTCTTTAGGTCGCTGTTTACACGCATTCCGGCAAGATTGATATCAAAGTGCTCGGTTTCAGGTATCCGGATGTTGATGCTGCCACCGCTTGTTCTCAATTCAATATCATCTCTGAAGCTAATAAAATCCGCTGTAATGGAACCGCCGGATGTTTGGGCTGAAAGTTTGGCGTTGATCTGCTCCAGCTGGATACCCCCACCGGAGGTTCGAAGTTCTGCTGTTCCGGTGATGCGTTCCGCCCGGATGGAACCGCCACTGGTACGTGCATGGAGGTCGCCTTCAATCATGTTAAGCCTGATCGATCCGCCGGATGTGCGAAAATCAGATTTTCCGGATATGTTTTCAGCCCTCACTGAGCCACCACTAGTTCGGAGTGAAATATCGTTATGAATATTTTTTGCCGTTACAACACCCCCGCTTGTGCTTCCATTGATCAAAGAGCCGCTTGGTGCATAAATAACGAATGAAATACTTGTGGAGCGATCTTGTCTTAGCATCCGGCTCCATCCCTCCTCTCTTTCTGCTTTGGCTATGATTTTGTCACCCTCTTGAGCAATAGTGATTTCAAATTCAGAAAGATCGGTATCGGATGGTGAAAGGTAGGTTCCTCGTCTTTGTACATACATTCTCACCTCCACCTCATCTTTATCATGGCCTGTCACCGAGATGGCCCCTCCTGATGTTTGGATCGCAACCTCAGGAGATGCGGATGTTTGGAACGTTTCTGTGCGGTAAACGTCATCCGAACTCTGCGCAGCAGTAAATGAGAAGAGCGCCAGAATGATTGCTATAAGGGATGCTAAAAAAGAGATAAGTCGTTTTGCCATGGCTGTTTCACCTTTCCTGAAGTGTATGTGCCGCATAAGTATTTGGATCGGGCACCAATATAGTTACAAGTTTCATTACGGCGTGAACCCGGCAGTTGTTTCGGTCGCTGGAAAAAAAGAGGGATAGTTCAGGCTTTTCCTGATGTTAATATCTGAAGAGTTTCCTATTATTACGCCCGATTTCTACCAAATTGATCATCATGAAGCTACCCTTTATACTCGCAAAACGATTCGTTGCCGGAGAGACATTCAGCTCAGCTGTACCAAAAATCAAGGCGCTTAACGAAAAAAATATCAAAGTGACTCTGGATCTTCTCGGTGAGAATGTGAAAGAGAGAACAACGGCAGACCAGACGGTGGATGAGTATATCGGCCTGCTCGACTCTATTCACGATGCCGGCCTGAACAGTACAATCTCTATCAAACTGACGATGCTGGGCCTGGATATTGATGAGGAGTACTGCCGTGATAACCTTTTTAGGCTACTGGATAAGGCCAGGGAGTATGATTCATTTGTACGTATCGATATGGAGGACTCAGGCTATACCGGTCAGACCATCGAGATCTATAAGGATGCCTTCAAAGAGTATGGTAAGCACGTTGGAATTGTGATTCAGGCCTACCTGCACCGCACAAAGAGTGACATAACCGAACTGGCCGAGCTTGGAGCGGATGTCCGCCTCTGTAAAGGTGCCTACAGTGAGCCGGAGCGGGTGGCATTGCAAAATATGCCTGCGATTCGAGATGCCTTTAAGGAGTATGCGAAGGTTCTTCTTGAAAAAACCACCTACCCACGCATCGCCACGCACGATGACGAACTGGTAAATTGGGTAAAAGAGTATACCACAGAGAAGAAGATCGGGAAGGCGCGCTTTGAATTTCAAATGCTTTACGGCCTCCGGGAAGAGACCATGGAGCAGCTGGTTCAGGAGGGGTACAACGCCCGGGTCTATGTGCCATACGGAACCATGTGGTTTCCCTACTTCAAGCGCCGCCTGATGGAGAGAAAAGAGAACGTTTGGTTTGTGCTAAGCACGATGTTTAAGAAGTGATCGTCAGCCAGGAAGCGTTTATTCCCGAAGAAACTCCCTCAAATAGGCCGCCGCTTCTCTCTCATCAGCAACGGAGTTGACGGTAACCAGTCCGCCACCTTTATGGTTCGTGAGCCAGATGGTCAAAATATCAATCACTCCCGGATAGTTGCTGTTTAGCTGTTCCAGTGTTGGTGATTTTATCACCTGAATGGATGGGTCGGCTGGTACGGAGAGTAAAATCTTCTCTTCAGCTCCGGAGTCGGTAAGTAAAAAGAGTGCCAACGGAATAATATCGATCTGGCTACCTGCAGTTATAGCAGGCGCCATGATCAACGTTTTGAGCTCTTCTTCTCCTGCCCTGATTACGCCCATATTGGCGGGAAACGGCAGATAGAGAACCACATCTTCACTTCTGAAGTTTTGTGGCTCATCGACCTCATGAGCCTCTATGCCCTCAAGGCTTGAACCAGCGGGCGTGAGAATCTCCGCCTCGGCTTGAAGCTGGCGCGCAGAGGCACAGCCGGTGAGCAGCAGAACAAGAGTTAGGATGAGGCCGCTTTTAAGCACCTTCCTCCGCAGATCTCTTTACAGCCGCTGCAACAGCCGGCGCTACATCTAACTCAAATGGACCGGGGATAATCTTGTCCTCATTGGGCTCTTTTACCTGATCGGCAATGGCATAGGCCGCAGCGATGTACATTTTGTTGGTAAGTTTCGAAGAGCGTGCATCCAGTAGTCCGCGGAAGATGCCGGGAAATGCCAGAACATTGTTGATTTGGTTCGGGAAATCGGAACGACCGGTTGCGATAATCCTTGCTCCGGCCTGTGTGGCTTCAGCCGGCATAATTTCGGGTACGGGATTGGCCATGGCAAAGATGATCGGGTCGTTGTTCATGCTTCGAACCATTTCAGGAGTAAGAACCCCGGGAACGGATACCCCAATAAAGACATCAGAATCCTTAATGGCGTCTTCCAGGCTTCCTGAGATGTTGTTTTCGTTGGTGAGTGAGGCAAGCTCCTCCTTAACCGGGGTGAGGTCCCCGCGATCGGAGTGGATAATTCCCCGGCTGTCGCACATAATGATCTCACGTACACCAATCTCCCTGAGGAGGTGGATTATGGCAACTCCTGCAGCGCCAGCGCCATTGATTACCACGCTCAGATCTTCAAATTTCTTACCGGTCACCTTCAGGGCATTAATCATACCGGCCAGTGTTACCACAGCGGTGCCGTGCTGATCGTCATGCATCACCGGGATGTCCAGTATCTCTTTGAGACGGCGCTCAATCTCAAAACAGCGGGGCGCAGAGATATCTTCCAGGTTGATTCCGCCAAATGTTGGCGCAATCATCTTCACCGTCTGAATAATCTCTTCCGTGCTTTGGGTGTCGAGCACAATCGGTACGGCATCCACATCGGCAAACTTCTTAAAGAGAACCGCCTTGCCCTCCATAACCGGCATTGAGGCTTCCGGGCCGATGTTGCCCAAACCGAGTACGGCAGAACCATCACTTACCACAGCTACGGTGTTTCGCTTTGATGTATATTCGTAGGCAAGGTTTTTGTCTTCAGATATCTCAAGACAGGGCTGGGCCACACCGGGCGTATAGGCGATGCTCAGGTCCTCGAGGGTGTCGAGCGGCATCTTGGAGTGTATGGCTACTTTTCCGCCATACTTTTTATGGGCTTCAACCGATCGCTGGGCGTATTCACTGGATTGCTTGGATGACATGGATAAAGGGGAATGGTATTTTTTAATTAAAGAAAATGATTCATCGCCACCGAGTGTGAAATGAGAGTGGCTAATGGTTAAATAAAAATGGAATTAATGCGGGATGAGCCCCGATAGGTTATAGAACCAGCCCCCGCACTGTGCAGGGGCTGAAAGTTATAAAATCAGTTGTGGTGCAGTGGAATATACGAATTATGAGTCGGAGCGTTCCCAAAGATTGTTTGATCGGTCCACATCAGCCATTCTTTGGGTTGGATCGATCTCAATTCGTTTGATGTCGCTCTTGGGAGCGTCGATCAGAAGTTCATACTCCGGAAATACCCACGGCCAGTCTTCAGCCGTAACACGTTCAATCTCAGGAAATTCATTCTCCTTGGTTCCCCACATGATTCGCATCGGGATGTAGTAGTGCTTGATGGTACCATCGTTATACTCAACTTCAAGGTCGATCGGCATCGGCATGTGGCCAATTCTTTCGAGAGTTACCTTGGTTCCTTCGTTGCTCTCCTCAACCGATTCAATGCCGTAGTCAATGGTCTTGGTTGTGGTGATCCAGTACTCATAGTACCACTTCAGGTCGATTCCGCTCAGATCTTCGGCTATTCTCATAAAATCCTGACCTGTTGGATGCTTGAACTTCCACTCATCATAAAATCGAAGCAGGGATTCCTGAACCAGGTCCTTGCCAATGATGTATCCCAATTGATGCAGGAAAATTGCCCCTTTCGTGTAGGATGCCATACCGTACGCAGCATTGGTGATATAGTGATCGGCATGTTTGTGCATCGGCTCTTCAATACCGGCGTTAACCACGCGGTAGTAGCTCTGATAGCGGGAGATCATCGGATCGCCCTCGCCATCGTTAAAAAGTTCATTCATGATAAAAGCGGAGAGATATACGGTGAACCCTTCATCAATCCACTGCTCGTAAACCTCATCGGTTGCCAGAACTCCCTCATACCAGGCGTGCACCAGCTCATGCACGGTTACGCCAACCAGGCTGCCGAAGTTTCGGTTACCGGTGATCAGCGTTCCCATGGTATACTCCATGCCGCCGTCTCCACCCTGAATAACCACATACTCGTCATATGGATACTTGCCGTAGTTCTCATTCATATACTCAAAGGCCCTGATGGTATACTCAGGGAGAGCTTCCCAATTGGAAAGCAGTTCGCTCTGGGCATCATCATCTGCATTCTCTGCAACGGGATCGGTCTGGTAGAAGAAGCGGAGCAGCGGTCCGTCCGGAACCTGTGCAGTTACGTGCGTATAGTCCGGATCGGCAGCCCACATCACATCGTGTACATTTTCTGCGCGGAAGTGCCAGGTTAGTTTGTCACCATCCGGTCTCTGAACCTGCATATCGGGTTTCTCATATCCATACCCAACTTCTTCAGGGTTTTGGAGAATGGAGCCGGAAGCGACAACATAGTCACGGTCGATATGGATGGTGATGTCAAAGTCTCCAAACGGAGCAAAGAATTCACGGCCAATGTAGGGATTGGCGTACCAGCCAAGTTCATTGTACCCGGCAATCTTTGGATACCATTGGGCCATGGAATAGCGGATTCCCTCGGCATTATCGCGACCTGAGCGACGTGTCTGAAGGGGGACCTGTGCTTCAAACTCCATCTCAAACTCAACAGTCTCACCCGGTTTGATTGGCTCTGCCAGGTGTACCTCCATAATGGTTCCCTTTACGGTAAAATCGACCTCAGTGCCGTTTTGCTTGAGCCAGCCGATTTTTTGATAGCCGATCTCTGTCTCATCGTAGTGGTAGATTCGGTCTCGCACCCGATTATCCGGATCGGCGATGGTTCTCGACCGCTTATCCATCATGCTATTAGGCTGGAATGCATTGAAGAAGAGGTGATAGAAGACGCGGTTTAGTGTATGTGGAGAGTTGTTGGTGTAGGTGAGGGTTTGGTGGCCATCAAACCGGTTGGTCTCCACATCAAAATCGATATCCATCACATAGTCTGCCTGCTGTTGCCAGTAGCCGGCGCGCTGGGCATCGGCCTGTTGAGCCGGGATCAAAATGAATGATAGGAAAAGGATAACTGAAAGGGCGTAAACTGAAAGTACAGGGAGTAGCGATCGTTTCATGAGTCGTTTTTTATGGTGGTTGTTTAAAAAGATGTGCGGCTTGCAAAAGCACGGCTGAGGGTGGCCTCATCAATAAACTCCAGCTCGGTACCCATCGGAATGCCGTAGGCGATTCGGGTAACGCTGACATCGTAGTTGAGGAGCAACTTGTTGATGTAGTAGGATGTGGCTTCGCCTTCCGCATCGGGATTGAGGGCAAGTATCACCTCTGTGATCTCCTCTTTACCGCTGCTTATTCTCTGCAGCAGCTCTTTGATGCGGATGTCATCAGGTCCGATATTCTCAAGCGGAGAGATGATACCTCCCAAAACGTGATATCTACCCCGAAACTCATTGGTCTTTTCAATGATGTATACATCCTGAAACTCTTCAACCACACAGACACTGCCATTTTTACGCTTTTCGTTGCTGCAGATGGGGCAGGGATCGCTGTCGGTAATGGTGCCGCAGACGGAGCACCGCTTCACGGCTTTTTTAAGCTGAACCAGAGCTTCGGCCAGGGTAAGCACCCTCTCTTCATTCTGCTTGAGAAGGTGGATGGCAATTCGCTGCGCCGACTTACGACCTGTTCCGGGAAGCCGCGCAAGCTCTTCGATAACCCGTTCAAGGGCTTCAGAAGTTATCTGCATTCTGGGTGGATGATGGTTGAATATGATTGCATAAAATCTGCGGGAGGGGTACTCTCTGTCAGAGTCCGAATTTACTGAGGTCCATACCTGGAATACCTCCGCCCGGCATCATATCCTTGTAAACATCCTGCATCTTCTCTTTACCGGCCGCTTCGGCTTTTTCGAGCGCTTTATTCACTCCGGCAACAACAAGATCTTCGAGCATCTCCTTGTCTTCCGGGTCGATGATATCTTTGTCCAGTTCAATGCTGATCACCTCACGCTTGCCGTTGGCCACAACCTTGACCATTCCGCCGCCGGCTTCCGCATCAACGGTAACTTCGCCAAGACGCTCCTGTGCCTCTTTTACTTTTGCCTGAATGTCGGAAATTCTGCCGAACATATCGGCCATATTGAAATTACTCATGGTTCTTCTGTTTTTTATGTATTGATATAATTTGAAATCCGGAATCAGCAGAGCAGCATAAAATAGAGAATGCCTTTCGTTACCATCAATCTCTTTTAGTATTCCAGCTCCGCGCCGAAAAGTTCCACAATCGTCTTCAGGTGGGGATCTTTCCGCTGTAGCTCTTTAAAACGTTCATAAGGGCTGATGGATTCCTTCTGCTTCTCTTTATTCTGAACTACAACTGCTTTAATCCGGATATGAATGCCCACTGTTCGTTTCATCAGGATGGAAAGCAGCTGTTGATTCTCCTGCATTAGGTTGGTGGCAAACTCGCTGTCTGCAGCAACAATCAGCTCCGAGCCTTTTAGCTCACGAATCTGCACTCTCAGCATCTGAAAGTAGAGCATTTGCGGAGCTTCATCCTTCACGCGGTTCAGAAACTCCTTCCATTTTGATTCCACATCTTCAACGCCCTTCAGGACCGTTGTAGTCTCCGGCTCTTCCCGTGCTGTATCCGGCAGTTCAGCTACATCTGTATCATCTGCCTTGCCATTTGAGGAGCTGTAGCCGCGGGCAAAGCCCAGACTCGGTTTGAGGGAGAAGACATCACCGTCGTCATCAGCCGGTGGTGTTGGCCGCGATTCGGTGGCCATTTCGGGTGCTCTATCTTCAGTAGCCTGTGCGGTTGGCACTTTCGTCGCCTTTTGTGGTTCCGGAGTGTTGGCCTCCTGTGGCTGATCCATTTTAACTTCTGGAGTCTGCCGCTCAGCAGCCCGCGCTTCCGGCTTTTGTTCCCCTTTGGAAGATACAGTCTCTTTATCCGGAGTAGGCGGGCTTTTTTCTAAATCTCTGACCGGTTCATGCTTCGATTCTGCCTTTTCAGTTGTTACTTCCCGATTCCCGGAGTTTTTTTTTAACCGCTCGAGACCGTTCAAAATCTCTTTAAGCTCTTTCGAGCGACCCATATGGATCAGTTTCAGCAGCAGCATTTCAAAATGAACACGTGGCTGTTGCACATCCTTAATCCGGATCTGCGCTTCGCCGGTGAGGTGCATCATCCGCATCAGATCATCTGAGGTGAACTGTTTTGCGGTTTCCACATATCTGCTGCGGGTATCGTCGGTAGCTTCAATGAGCCTCAGGTTTTGTCCGTCACGGGCAATGTAGAGGTTTCGGAAGTGTTCGGTAAGTGCAACCAGAAACTCCTGAATATCGGCACCTTCGCGCATCAGGGCGTCAATCAGAAGAAGTCCCGATTGCGAATCTCGATTCAGAATCGCACTGCTGAAATCGAAGAGCTGCTCGATGCCGGTTACGTTAAGTGCCTGTAGCAGGTCGCTGTGGCTAATCGTGGTTCCGCAGAATGCGATCGCCTGATCCATCAGACCAAGGGCATCCCTGAGCGCGCCGTCGGCCTTTTTGGCAATCACGTGGAGCGACTCCTCATCGATGGTAATCTGTTCTTTGCGACAGATCTCCTTCAGTCGGGAGACAATCTCTTCTACACTGATTCGCTTAAAGTCGAATCGTTGCACTCTGGATAGAATGGTTGGCAGAACCTTGTGAGGTTCGGTGGTCGCAAAAATAAAGATAGCGTGGGCAGGGGGCTCCTCAAGCGTCTTCAGAAGCGCGTTGAACGCCTCTTTGGTGAGCATGTGAACCTCATCGATGATAAATATCTTATAGCGCCCGTTTTGGGGAGGAACCCGAATCACATCCTTGAGCTGGCGCACATCCTCGATCTTGCGGTTAGATGCCGCATCCATCTCCACAATATTGAGAGTCTGGTTCAGCGACTCACCGTCAACATCGTCCCCGATTTCGTTAACTGCACGCGCCAGTACTCTGGCCATCGTGGTTTTCCCAACACCCCTTGGTCCGCAGAACATGTATGCGTGAGAGATGCGATTCTGTTTGATCGCATTCTTGAGCGTGCTGCTAACGTGCTCCTGAGAGACGATGTCGTCAAACGTATGGGGCCTGTAAGTACGGGTTAATGCGCGATAATTTTCAGACATGGGATCGATTAATCAGTTCATATCAAAGGTACTAAAAAAAGAACTTTCTGTCTGTTTCAATCCGCCGATTATAACAACGTTTTGCGAATCTGGCCGTCTCGAAGATTGTGACTGTATAATCGATGCAGATGGCATTATATTCATCGCTTGTTACAACCTGAATCAAACAGTATATAACACCCGGACTACCTCTGCCGTTGTTAACTCGGAACCTGTTGGCAGTTGCAATGGTATTTAGTTTAAAATCCGTTAATTTGTGCAGCTCTATGGCGCAGACGAATTTCTCCATTATGAAGTACATACTTACAGCTCTACTTACAGTGGCAACAACTGCTTTAGTGAATGCACAGCCGCAGGTGGCGTACGACCGCGGTCTGGAAGAGCTCTATCGAGGAAATACCACTCAGGCTCTGGATATCTGGTATCAGGCCTATGAACGGGATGGCGGCGTAGATTCCCGAATCGGGTTCGAATTTATTCGGGTAGTTACCGAAGAGGGGATGAAGAGCTACTATGAAGATGCCACTCGACTGTATTACCGGGCTTTGGTTGATGCTGATGGTATCGACAGCCGTGTTGCGATGAGACAGGAGGTAGAGAGAATGCGTCCGCTTGTGGGTGATGGCGTATATCGGCAGTGGATGGATTGGTGGGAAGATCGGGATCGCCGTCTTGGGCCCGACATTCGAGGATATTGGGTTCAGGAGGATCCTACCCCGTCCAGAGACTCCAATGAGAGACTGATAGAGCATTGGGAACGGATTGCGGAGGCACGCCAGCGTTTCAACCGAAACAGTCGCACCATCTACGGAACCGATGAGCGTGCTCTGATCTACATCCGTTACGGCGAACCCGATCGCTCCAAAAATGGCATTCTAACGATCCAAAATTTCAATATTCAGCAGTGGCTTCAGAATCAGCTCAACCCCTATACGGAAGATGATAGCGGCAATCGCTCTTCCACCAGCAGGGATGATATGCCAACGGCAGACAGAGACTATGCCGGCAGGCTGATGGATGCGATCTACGAATTTCACCGCTATCCTGAGTATGAAGTCTGGTTTTATGAGTCGATTGGTGGAGAAGGTGACGAACCGGTTCCCTTTATATTTGGCACCGATATCCGCTCGGATGAGTTTCGCCTGCAGCGTAGCGTGGAAGATTTCATACCGGAACGAGCTTACCACCCCGACCGTGCCAGAGAGCAAGATGGTGTTGAGTTTACAAGGGTTGGAATAACACCTGCGCTCATGCTTCAGATGCTCTACTACGAGCAGCTTGTTGATGTGGATCCGTTTTTTAATGAGAGGCTAAACAGCCTTCGCGATAATGTATTGGAGCAGGGCATTGATGCGCTGCGCGGTATGGATCTCGCATTTAAAGCAGAGAGTCGGGAGAAGATCAATCAGCGGGCCCTTAGTGCTCCGCGTGAACGCTCTACATATAGCGGTCTGATTCCGCGGATCCCTTTTGACGTATATCAATACCGTTTTTTGGATGAGGATGGCGAGCCATACCTGCTCACATATATAGAGAGTGACCCACAGGAAGCTTTTATGATCGACTTCCACAGAAATCGCTCCCGTATGGAGTCGGAAGCTGAACTACCTGAGGGTGAGGATGTGCGATCGGCTTTTCCGTTCTACGAGCTGATTCACAGTCTTCAGCAATATGACGAAAACTGGAACAGAATCTCTTCAGATGTTGATGAACCGCCGATCATTCTATCGAGATCAAGTTCTGATAGTAGAGAAGTTGCACGTTCGATGTACAGGTCGGAGCATAAAGAGCGAGTCAACAAATCGGCCTCTGCAGAGTTGATGAACTACGATCCCGATACAAGAACCGTTTACGAAACACCATTCAATCCGGCGCTGCGAGGACTGAACCGTTTGCAGTTCCGGGTACCTGAGCCTCTGGTAAATTACCCCGATTCACTCGAAATGGCAGATCTGGTACTCGGCTTTGAGTCGGAAAGAGTGACCGAACCATTCTCTTTTCAGGTTGCAAATAACGCCTTAATCCCTTCAGATGAAACCCTCGTACTCCATTTTGAGGTCTACAACCTGGAGCGAAGGGCAGATGATACTCAGTTTACCGAGTTTGAGCTCACCTATCGAATTCTGCCTGTTGATGAAAACGGAGAGACCCGTACCGATCAGGCTGAATTTGTTCTCACGCTCAACTTTACCAACGAGTATGAAACCGTAATCGAGGATCTCGAAATAGAGACGGCTGATCTACGGCCCGGGCTTTACGATCTGCGCGTTCACGTTACCGATACGGTTACTGGCCAGGAGAAGGAGCGCGAAATTCGCTTTGAAGTAATCGACTAAAATCGATGAATATATACATGGGTGACATTTATAGATTTTAGTAAATCACCCCTGACCCTACCCACGTAATTTTTTTCTGAATTAAAAAATGATTTAGCACAACGATTTAATTCGTTTGGTAAGATCGTTGTTCATTTTGGCTTGATCCAAAACGAACCAAAAGATCAAGGCGGTGAATCACTTGGCGGCGGGTGCTTCTGGGTGACGGAAAAATTTCAAGGCCGATTTGGTTTAAATTCCTTCATAAACTTACTATTCGGCTGATGAAATTTTTCTATTCGTCACCCACCAGCCGCCCTTTTCCCGCCAATTGATTCAAGGCCGGATGAAGCTCAATCGTAAACTTTAGTTATACCAAAAATTTATATTGGTAATATCACCCTCTGCCCCCCCCTTTATGTTCACGCCATCAGGCAATTCGCGAAGAGGGAGGCTTCGAAAATAAAAAGTCTACTTTTGCGCTTGCGCCTTGATGCCTCGGGGAGGGGAGTCGATTTCCTAAGAATCTTAGAATCGAACTCAGGTTACAGGTTAAAGGTCTTCTACACCGTCCCAACCAACCGGCCTCTTCTCTCCGGCTGTAATTGAAACATCGAGTCTGTTCTGAGGTGGCGGAAGCTGACACGTTGTGTGTGGACTAAATGCACATGGCGGATTGTATGCCTTGTTGAAGTCGATTACTGTGCGGTTATCATCATCAGGAAAGTCGATGATCATATATCGACCGGCCTGGTAGGTTTCATCACGACCGGTCTGATCGGTGAACATCAGGAAGAGCCCGCTGTTTGCTTCAAAGGCATCAAGAGAGAGTAGCTCGCCGTTGATTGTAAATTCAACTTTTCCGGGCGAATGTCGATTAATGAGATCGCCTTGAACATTGACAACCTCAATCTCGTGGTCTTCATCAGCGGGTATAAACCGAGCCTCACGCACCCACGACTCATCCACCTCATATCGTGGGAACCCGCTGAACTCATCCGCTTTCGGAGTATTCATGTCGTAGAGCCGCACTCCGAGTTGATCTCCCCTCTGGTCGATGAACCAGCGAAGGGTACCGTGACGCAGATGTGGTGGGTCCTCTTCAGAATCGGGGTCAAAAATCAGGGCTGAACGGACCATTTCTCCCGATTCGTGTTCGATAATTTCAGTTTCGTCTGACACCTCTATTCTGATTCGCATATCCTCTTTGTGAAAGATCCCCGCAAATTCTGTAATCGATCCTTCCGGGAATTGGATGTCGGCCTCTTCGGAGCTCCCAAAACGGTTTTCACCCTCGCTGAGCCAGATCAGATCGACAAGGCGGAGCCATCCGGTGGAATCGGTGAGCACCCCGATTCTGTACTCCTGCCACTCTTCAACCGGTTCCGGGTAGTTTTCGGGAATCTCAGCCCGGCCGGGTAGGTCGTCAGCCGATCCGCATGCTGAAAAGAGAGTCAGACTGGCGGACAATAGGACAAGAATGGTGATACCTGGTTTCATGATGAGAAATTTAGAGACCATCCCATCCAACAGGCCGTTTCTCTCCGGCCTCGATGGCAAGATCGAGACGGTTATTGAGGGGCGGGAGCTGACAGGTTGTAAAGCGGTTATAGGAGCAAGGCGGGTTATATGCGGTATTGAAATCGATGACGGTGTAGTCTGATCCCTCCTCCGGATAGTCGATGTAGAGGTAGCGCCCGGCTTGATAGGTCTCCGTGCGGTTGGTCTCATCCCCAACTATGATGAAGAGTCGTTCAGAGCCTTCCAGCGCATCCAGTGTATAGATTTCACCGGCGAACGAGAACTCCAGAACACCAGGTGATGGGGCATCGATCTGCTGACCCAACACATTGGCAATGGAGATCGTGGTGCCTTCCGGGTTAGGGATGAACTTCGCCTTGCGGTGCCATTCGGGATCTATCTCATAGCGTGGAAAGCCATCAAAATTGTCGGCCTGCTCATTCTCAGAATTGTAGAGGCGGATACCAATCAGGTCGTCCCTTTCAATCACATGCCACATCAGAGAGTTGTGCTCTGCCTCAGGGGTCTCATCCCCATCAAAGAGAATCATCTCTGAAACGGGTTCGCCCTCAACAGTTACTTCAACGTCCTCATCAACAATCATGGTAACGGTGCGGCCTTCCAATACAAAGTTGCCGGCATTCTCCGGTATAGCACCTTCAGGAAAGCGAATGTCAGCATCCTCGCCACTACCAAACCGGTTTTCACCTTCAGAGAGCCAGAACATACCGGAAAGGCGCAGCCATCCATGTGGCTCCTTAAGGGTGTTGATACGCTCTTGCTGCCACTCTTTAACTTCCTGGGGGTAATCTTCAGCAAGAGGAGCCTGGCCGAGATCGTTACGGTCGCAGGCTACCAGAGCCAAAATAGAGATCAAAAAAGATATCGTAAAAAATCTGAGCATAAACGGATATTCGATAGGTCTACAGTAGTGTGGTGATAAATTGTCGAGGTCGAACCAATATCATAACGGATTTATGACACTGAAATATTCCATAAAGATAACATTTTAATGTAGAACAGTATTAGAGGTTCAAATTCAGATAGCGGTAAAACTTTTGCAAGCGGATAGACAATCCGCCATTTCTGCTATATGTTTGGGGGACAATTTGAACAAAACGACCATATATGCTGCGACTATCGTTCCTAATTCTATTTACTACCGGACTGTTTCTTGCCTCTTGCGACAATGCCGGCACTTCCGAAAGATTTGATCTGCTCATAACAAACGCCATGATTTACGACGGAATCGGTGAGGAGCCTTTTTTAGGATCCGTTCTGGTTCACCAAGGCATCATTGTTGAAGTGGGAGATACAGACTTTGATGAACGAACTGCCGATCGTGTAATTGATACCGATGGCGCCGCTCTCTCTCCAGGTTTTATTGATACCCATTCGCACGGCAACGCTCTGGAATCTCCCCGTTTTGATAACTTTTTGGCCATGGGTGTTACCACAATCAGCCTCGGGCAGGATGGACGAAGCCCCGGAATGGATAATATTGAAGGGTGGATGCGTGAGGTTGACGGAACGGGGACCGGGCCCAATATCATTCACTTTGTTGGGCATAACACGCTCAGAAATCATGTAGAGGCTCCCAGGGAAAGCGGGTTGGATCAGGAGTATATCGAAGAGATGCAGCGGCTGATCAGGGAATCGATGGCGGCAGGATCGTTTGGGATGACGACCGGCCTCGAGTATGACCATGGCACATTTGCTGATCTTCCCGAACTGATTGCTTTGGCTGAGCCGGTTGCCGAAGCCGGTGGCCTGGTGATGAGCCATATGCGGAGTGAAGATGATGACCGGATAATGGAGTCCGTGAATGAGCTGCTGGAACAGGGGCGCGGTTCGGGGGCAGCCGTGCACGCCTCGCATATGAAAATCGTTTTTGGTGATGAGATTTCGCAGGCTGAAGAGGTACTCGATTTGATGAATGAAGCGCGAGACGAAGGCCTGCAGGTGACAGGTGATGTTTACCCCTACACCGCCAGCTTTACCGGTATCTCCATTGTATTTCCCGAGTGGGCTCTCCCTCCAAACGATTTTGATGACGTGGTGGAAGCCCGGCGTGATGAGCTTGAAGAGTATCTGAGGAACCGGGTGAATATGCGTAATGGCCCTGAAGCTACGCTTTTTGGAACTGCACCATGGGCCGGAATGACACTGGCCGATGTTGCTGAAGAGCTGGAGAAGCCGTTCGAAGAGGTTTTGATTGATGATATCGGTCCGGGAGGCGCGAGCGCGGCCTACTTTGTGATGGATGAGGATGTAATGCAGCGATTTCTGCAGGATCCATACGTGATGGTAAGTTCAGACGGCAGCCCGACCATGCGTCACCCAAGAGGGTATGGTACGTTTGCCAAAATCATCCGCGAATATGTTAATGAACTGGAGTTGCTCAGCCTGGAAGAGGCAGTAAGAAAGATGAGCGGTTTGCCGGCCGAGACGCTTGGTCTCACTGATGTTGCAGCCGTTGGAGTGCCAAGAGGACTCATTCGTGAGGGGTTTGCGGCCGACCTGCTTATTTTTGAACCGGATGCGGTAAGAGACAATGCCACATTTGAGGATCCCCATACCCTGGCTGAGGGTTTCAGCTGGGTATTTGTGAACGGGGTTGCCGTTATCGAAGAAGGTGAGCTGAATGAGGAGCGGCCGGCCGGGGTGCTTCGGAGGTCGTTGCCAGGCTCTGATTAAAACCGAGCAGATTTCCTTTTTCTGGGGCCTTATTCAAAATGCAGTTTAATACCATTGAACTGTTGGGAATTTCCAAAATTTCCAAAAAAGTAATACTTTAGTATCACTATGAAGACGGAACTTGTTACAACACTCAAACGCCAGGCAACAAAGCTCTTAAAAGAGCTGAAAGAAGAAAAAGAGCCTATATTGATCACTGAACACGGAAAGCCTTCTGCTTATCTGGTTGATGTGGATCATTTCGAACAGATTCAAAAGAAATTAAAACTTCTGGAAGGTTTGGCCAGAGGAGAAAAAGCCATACTTGAAGATCGGGTTGTCTCTCATGCTGATGCCAAAAAGCGCATGGCGCGATGGCTCGAATAATCTGGACTGAACCGGCTCTGCAGGAGCTCGACGAAATTGCCGATTACATTTCATTGGATAACCCAATAGCTGCAAAAAAATTGGTTCTTGAGGCATTCAAAAGGGTAGACCATTTAGCTCACCATCCCAAAAGTGGTAAACTTGTGGATGAATTTGAAGTATCTGTTTATAAAGAAATTATATTGCCACCGTGCAGAATTTTTTATCGGCTGTCAGGTGAAATAGTCTACATTATCCACGTGATTAGAGAAGAGCAATTACTTCATTTAGATATTTTAAAATCACGATAAAGATCGATTTAAATTGGCATGTTTGCCCAGGTTTCACAAAGATCTCATGATTTTGTGAGTTAAGCTCAAAGTTTTGTGGGTATTTGCGGTGAAGCTACAAATAGCGTCTTTTCATATTGAAGGGATCAACAATTCGAAAAAGTTAATCAAATTACGTCCTGATGAATAAGCTCGTTACCCTTTTTTTTCTAATTCTCTTTGCAATCTCCTGCTCTCAACCCGATTACGATCTTCTGATCAAGAATGGAATGATCTATGACGGCAGCGGTACTGTGCCGGCAGAGGGGCACGTGTTGGTTCACGATGGAGTGATCGTTCAGGCGGGTAATTTTGATCTTACAACGCTCACTGCATCAATAACAATTGATGCTGAGGGACACGTCATCTCCCCAGGTTTTATAGATTCCCACTCAAGAGGGGAGCCGCTTGAGACACCCCGATTCGATAACTTTCTCTCTATGGGCGTTACCACAATTACGCTCGGCCTTGTTGGAACCAGTCCCGGAGCAGAAGATCTCGCCAGTTGGATGAGCAGCGTGGACGAAAAGGGTACGGGGCCGAATATCATTCACTTCACAGGCCACAGCACCATTCGTGAGCTGACAGGTATACCACGGCAAGAGGATGTGGACGCTTCATACATTGACGCGATGAGGGAGCAGCTTCAGGATGCGATGGACGAAGGTTCATTCGGGCTTTCTCTCGGACTTGAGTTTGAACCGGGAAGTTTTGCCGGGCGTGATGAACTTGTGGACCTTGCTTCGGCCGTGGCCGATCGGGGTGGTATTTTGATGGGACACGTTCGAAGTGAAGATGACGACCGGATCGATGATTCGGTGATCGAACTGATGGAGATTGGCCTCGAGGCGGATGTTCAGACACACATTTCCCACCTGAAGATCGTCTTTGCTGATGATCCTCAGCGGGCAGAGGATGTGCTGGAGCTGATTGAGGAAGCGAGGCAGTCTGGCCTGAGAGTTACCTCCGATCTCTATCCATATATCGCAAGCTTTACCACGATTGGGCTGGTCTTCCCTGACTGGGCCAACACGCAGGAGGAGTTTGATGAGGCGATTGAAACACGGCGTGATGAACTTTCCGACTATCTTCGCAACCGCATTGAACAGAGAAACGGGCCGGAAGCAACTCTTTTTGGCCCCGAGCCGTGGACCGGTCTGACACGCGCTGAAGTTGCAGATGAGCTGGACAACCCGTTCGAGGAGGGGTGAATTGAAGATATAGGCCCGGAGGGTGGAAGTGCCGCTTATTTTGTGATGAATGAAGATGTGATGCAGCGGTTTCTGGTCGATCCACACGTGATGGTAAGCACCGATGGCGGACCGGAAATGAGGCACCCCAGGGGATTCGGCAGTTTTGCGAAGATTATTCGTAAGTATGTGAATGAGCTCAATCTTTTTCCTCTGGAGGAGGCGATCTACAAAATGAGTGGTTTGCCGGCTGAAACACTCGGTCTAACAGACGAAGCTCAGGTTGACGTTCAGCGCGGGCTAATCCGTGAAGGTTTTGCAGCGGATCTGCTTATATTCGATCCTGAAAAAGTCAACGATCCAGCCGATTTCGAAAATCCTCATACACTCGCTGAAGGGTTTGATTGGGTGATCGTGAACGGGGTGGCTTTGATTGAGGAGGGTGAGAGGAATGGCCTTTTACCTTCAGGAATGATTCGGAGGAACGTGGAGTAAGCAGATTAAATGTCTCATTGCTCATTGGACGAAAATGAGAAAATGAGATAAAGGGCGATTTCCTCTGTTTAATTGCATGAATTCTGTTCATGCATTTCAATTCATAGTCTTGAGCAATTTTTTTCTTTAATTGCCCGATCAGGTTTAGGATTTCATTGTCCTGCAAGGGACAAAATATGGGTAGAAACGTGCAATTAGCCAATTCGGAGAGCGTGCCGTTAGGTGCGCTATATATACGGGCAGGAATTGCAATTGGGTCACAAATAGAATCACATTCCGTACCTACGGCACGGTGGGGTGTGCGTAAATCATCGTTTTCTACCCATATTACGTCCCTAACGGGACGTTTGGGGTGTGATTCTGATTGTTCCAAGATCAAGATTTTTCTGTTAATCCATACTCTCAATCCCTCAATGTGGAATTATCGGAATGGATTTGATTGTACCCTACATCTGATATGATCCATTATGGATTGGGAATGGTTGTAATTGGGTAATCATCCCAATCATTTGCCCGTAGTTGCATTATGTTCCCCCTTTGTCCCGCTAGGGACTATATATGGGTAGAAACAAGCGATTAGCCAATCCGGGGAGCGTGCCGTCAGGTACGCTATATGATCTATTCGATTGGTTTAAAGATGTATCTCTCATCAAAATCGACATCAAATTTCTTTAGAAAATCCAAGTACTCTTCCTTAAAGCTTCTTTTCTTGTGATGCTCTTTCTGATTTTGAATGTACTTAATAACTCCGGGAACCTGAGATTTAGAGTATGAAAAAGCACCAAATCCATCCTGCCAGGTAAATTTGCTATTATATAACACATTTTGGTTTAACCATTTTGATGAATCCTGTTTAACATACTTCATCAGTTCGGAGAGGCTTTGATAAGGTCGCAATCCAATCAGCATATGTACATGATCGGGCATTCCGTTTATTTGTAGCAATTTGTGGTTGTGATTACTTATGATGCCTGTAATGTATTTATAAAGGTCATTTTCCCATTCATTACGAATTAAGCTCTGACGGTTTTGAACAGCAAAAATGGCGTGAATATGAATTTGAGTATAGGTATTGGCCATTGCCCTTGATCCCCCATTCTTTTTTAGGTTTTATTTCTAACAATGAATTTGGCAGTATCAATCTAACCAAGGGGTAAATTTCAATCATTGGGTATTATTTCCCGGATGTGCTTTTTGCTCAATTTATAGCCAAACAAAATGGTCAGACGCCAATGGCCCCGAGGGGATAGACCTGTATTTGATTGGTGACCTTATCCCGCTAGGGACTATATATGGGTAGAAACGTGCGATTAGCCAATCCAGGGGAGCGTGCCGTTAGGTACGTCATATAATCGGGCATGAATGGCAGTTCGCACCCATCAAAAAACACATTCCGTACCTACGGCACGGTGGGGTGTGCGTAAATCATCGTTTTCTACCCATATTACGTCCCTAAAGGGACGTTTGGGCATAACTATAATTTATGGAAGAGCAAGAATGCCCTTTGAATTGATATCAACCGTGCGGGATAATTGGAATTGATTGGATTCCACTCTGTATCTGGCTTGATCCATTCTGCGTCAGGAATGATATTGTTTGGTTAAAAATCCTATAAATTTGCCCGAGATTGCATTGTGATCCCCTTGTCCCGCTAGGGACAAAATATGGGTAGAAACGAGTGATGAGCCAATCCGGGGAGCGTGCCGTTAGGTACGCTATATGAACGGGCAGGAATTGCAATTGGGCCTCAAATAGAATCACATTCCGTACCTACGGCACGGTGGAGTGTGCGTAAATCATCGTTTTCTACCCATATTACGTCCCTAAAGGCACGTTTGGGGTGTGATTCGGACTTTTGATG
>JAFIFA010000197.1 GCA_020832225.1 Balneolaceae bacterium | reverse complement strand
CCACGAACTCAACTTGACAAAGGAGAGTCTCTCTGACGGCATCGGGTGCCATGGGGACGGAACCTCCTTATTGCCAAGTTGCCGATTATTTTTCTAAAATCAATGTATAAGGGGGACAGGGGGTGAGTCCGGTGAGTACCCTACCGAAACCGATTATTCAGCTCATCCAAAGACATGTAGATCAACGTTGGCCTTTTTAGAGGATCCTGGTAGGGTTCGCTACAGGCGAAGAGTTGGTCGATCAGCATCTCCATCTCGGGCGGGGTGAGTTTTTTGCCTCTCGGAATCGCCGTTCTGGAAGCGAAGGCGATCGCCACTTTATCGCGGGCATCTAGTCGCAGTTTGTTATTCAAATCACGATACTGATTGAGCATATCCTTCAGAACGGCCCGTTCATCACCGATGTCGATATCTGCTGGTACACCGTTGATGATTGCCGTATTCCCGCTCAGTAGCTGGATACTGAAGCCCATTCGCTGAATGATGGGAAGAAGCTCCTGAAGCAGCGCAAACTCCGTCGCACTCAGCTCCACGGTCTGTGCAAAAAGCAGCTGTTGGGTTCCGGGAAGCGACTCCTCGGTAGCGCTCAGCGCTTTTTCATAGATAATTCGTTTGTGAGCAGCGTGCTGATCGATCATACAGACTCCCGTTCGGGTCTGCGTCAAAATATATCGATTGTGAAGCTGCCAGAAGGTCTTGTTACTCTCCTGCCGGGCCTGCTCCTTACGGCTCTCTGCATCCTGTGCCGGTGCCTGCTCTCCCTCAATTTGCCCCGAAGCCTCTCCGTAAAGTGCATCGGCCGATTCATGTCCATCGGGCATTCGCCCACGGTTATTGATTCTGGACTGAAAATGTACCGGCTCCTTTTCATACTCAATATCTTTGGAAGGGGATTGCCCACCAAAAGTGTCGCTCTTTTCACCGGGGGTGATCTGGTCAAAGCTCAGATCAAAATCATTGCTATACCGCTCAGAACGGCCTATATCCGGTACGGCAAAATATTGGTTCACCGCTTTTTTAATCACCGAGCGGGCCAGCTGAATAATACTGCGGTCATCATCAAACTTCACCTCCGTCTTGGCCGGGTGCACGTTCACATCAACACGGGCCGGATCAATCTCAAAAAAGATCGCGTAGAAAGGATACTCATTCTGTTTGGTCCACGCGTCAAAAAGACTCAATACCACATAGCTCAGATAGCGGTGCTGAAACGGTCGGCCATTCACATACAAAAACTGCTCACCACGGCTCTTTTTGGCCAGCTTTGGATCGCCCAACACACCATGAATGCGAACATAGCTCGTCTCCTCTTCAAACGGGATAAGACTTGCTCGGTACTGCTTGCCGAACAGCTCAGCCACACGGTGTTCCATGGGCTGAGACGGCAGATGATAGATTCGGTCACCGTCGGCAATCAGTTCAAAATCAATCTCCAGATTTGCGAGAGAGGCATTCTGAAACGTACGGATGATGTGCTTCAGCTCCGTGGCGTCTGTCTTCAGAAACTGACGGCGTGCAGGCACATTAAAGAATAGATTCCTTACGGCAACTGATGTGCCGTTATCAGTAGCTGTTGGCTCAAACCGCTTCTCCTCTCCCCCGTGAATCTCCAGCAGGGTTCCCGCATCATCTTCTACCCGCTTCGTTTTCATCTCAACTTGGGAAACCGACGCAATGGAAGCCATCGCCTCTCCCCTGAAGCCCATCGTTCTGATCTTGTGGAGATCTTCGATGGAGCTGATTTTTGATGTAGCGTGAGCTTCGAAGCACTTTCTGGCATCAGCGGGCGACATACCACACCCATTGTCAACAACCTGTATCAGGGTACGACCTGCCTGAAGCACGATCACTTTAATCCGGTCAGCACCGGCGTCGATGGCGTTATCAATCAGCTCCTTGGCAACAGATGCCGGTCGCTGAATCACCTCACCGGCTGCAATTTTGTTGGATAGCTCCGGGGGCATGGAGTGAATGATAGACGCCCCCTCTTCTCCGGTCTTATTCAACTGCTTAACTTTCGGATCAATTTGTGATTATGATGAACTCTATAAATTACCTGAAACGTCAGAGGATCGTAATTATGTAGATCACAGCAGCAAGGCCTACTGCATAGACCAGAATTCTCGTATTCTGGCTGCGTGCACGTTTTCTTGCGCTGCTCTTGGTTTTGATCTGAATCCGTTTTCTGCGTTTTGCCTCCTCTTCAGGATTGTAGTGCCTCAGAGGTAAGTCAAATTTTTTGGGCTGCTTGCGATGGCCCATCATCGGTCTGATCATGACAACTCCGTTAGGTTAACCTTACCATTCCAACGAAGGAACTGGAGTGATCGTGTAAGATACAATATGACCACTAAAAAACGAACACGCTTTCCCCCGATTCCGTTTAAGATGGCTCTCGAAGAGCATCAATTTTTTCACTATTATTAAGCTTCGGATTAACACCAACCTAAAACCAGTGAAACGAATGAGTTTTGAACAATTAAAAAAACCTTCTGAGGGGACAGTTGTAAGTAAAAAAGCGGACGGATCCCTGAAAGTGGGCAACGACCCGATTATTCCGTTTATCGAAGGGGACGGCATAGGTATCGATATCACGCCGGCGATGAAACACGTTGTGGACAGTGCAGTTAAGAAAGCCTACAACGGAGAGAAGAAGATTAACTGGTTTGAAGTTTATGCCGGTGAGAAAGCCGTAAACAAATATGGAAATGATGACTGGCTTCCGGAAGACACCCTGAAAGCTTTTCAGGAGTATCTGGTTGGCATCAAGGGCCCGCTTACCACCCCGGTGGGCGGTGGTATCCGCTCTCTCAACGTGGCGATCCGCCAGAAGCTGGACCTGTTTGCCTGTGTACGCCCGGTGAAGTACTACAACGGCACGCCAAGCCCTGTCAGGCAACCTGAACTTACCGATATGGTTATCTTCCGTGAAAACACAGAGGATATCTACGCCGGAATTGAGTACCAGACCGGTACACCGGAGAACAAGAAACTGAAGGACTTTCTCATTAACGAGATGGGGACAACCAATATCCGCTTTCCGGAGACCTCCTCTCTCGGCATCAAACCGATCTCCATTGAGGGTACCAAGCGCCTGGTTCGCGCGGCCATAAACTACGCGATCGACCAGAAGCGCGACAGCGTAACGCTCGTGCACAAGGGCAACATTATGAAGTTCACTGAAGGAAGCTTCAAGAACTGGGGCTATGAACTGGCCAAAGAGGAGTTCGGTGCCAAAGAGATCGACGGCGGACCATGGTGCAAACTGCCAAACGGCATTATTATCAAGGATGTGATTGCTGATGCATTCCTGCAGCAGATTCTTACGCGTCCCGCCGAGTATGATGTAATCGCCACCATGAACCTGAATGGCGACTATATCTCCGATGCGCTGGCTGCATGCGTTGGCGGAATCGGAATTGCCCCGGGTGCGAACATCAACTACGACACCGGCATCGCTGTATTTGAGGCAACTCACGGAACAGCACCAAAGTATACCGGGCAGGATAAAGTGAACCCCGGTTCGCTGATCCTCTCTGCCGTTATGATGCTGCGCTACCTCGGATGGGGCGAAGCGGCCGACCTGATTGAAAAAGGTCTCGAAACCGCGATCAGCAACAAGCGGGTTACTTACGACTTCGAACGTCTGATGGAGGGTGCCACCCTGCTGAAGTGCTCCGAGTTTGGTGAGGAGATCGTCAAAAATATGTAAGAGCTTAACCTGCTCTCAAAGTAAGAGGAGCCCTCTCGTGAATAGCGGGAGGGCTCTTCTTTTTTATACCGGTTCGCTTTTCCCTTCTTTTCGAATGATATCCCCTCTCACTCAGTTATTTAAACTGATAACTATCCTGAAAAATATAATTGGAGTGTGATTATGAAAGCAGCACAGGCACAAGAAGCCGGCAAGGATTTTGTACTTACCGATATGCCCAAACCGGAACCGGGCGATCATGAAGTTTTGATAAAAGTAGAAGCGTGTGGCATCTGCCACAGTGATGCGATGGTTAGAGAGGGTCTCTTTCCGGGGCTTGAATATCCCAGGGTTCCCGGCCATGAGGTGGTTGGAACCGTCGAAAAGACCGGAAAAGGTGTTTCTCAGTGGAAAAAAGGGCAACGGGTTGGAGTAGGCTGGCACGGCGGACACTGCTTTACATGCGACCCCTGCCGACGAGGCGATTTCGTAAACTGCCAGAACACCAAAGTAGCGGGAATCAGCTATGATGGAGGCTATGCGGAGTATATGACAGCACCACAAGAGGCGATCGCCGCCGTACCGGATGACCTCACTTCCGAAGAGGCAGCACCGTTGCTCTGCGCAGGGATCACCACATTTAACTCCCTGAGAAACAGCGGGGCAAAACCGGGTGAACTGGTAGCTATACAGGGTATTGGCGGACTCGGTCACCTTGCCATTCAATACGCCTCTAAAATGGGCTTCAAAACGGTTGCTATTTCTACCAGCGATGACAAACGGAAGCTGGCCAAAGATCTGGGTGCGCACCACTTCATCAACGCCAAAAAAGCGAATGCCGTCGAGGAGCTTCAGAAACTGGGTGGTGCCAAAGTGATTGTAGCTACGGCACCAAATACTAAAATTATCGGTGAAATTGCCGGAGGATTGGAGCGAGAAGGTAATCTGCTCGTTCTGGCAGCAACCGGTGAGACTTTTGAAGTCTCCCCTTTCACCCTGATTATGGGCCGCAAGCAGGTGAGCGGCTGGCCAAGCGGTACGGCCAAGGATTCTGAAGATACACTCAACTTCAGCGCCATGAGCAGTACTAAACCGATGATCGAAACATACCCTCTCGACAAAGTTAATGAGGCCTATGCTCAGATGATCAACAACAAGGCGAGGTTCAGGGTAGTGTTGAAGGTGAGCTGATTCGAAATCCTCAATTGAGCGATTGATTCATTGAAGGGCGGCCATCAAAGCCGCTCTTTTTTTATGTTGTGGAAACAGGGACTGCAGTGTAATATACGATTTATGTATCCGGAGACGTTTTCATTAATGAGCTATCACTTTATTTTCATTAACTGTTTATGAAATCCATAGCTACACTTCTCCCAATACTGATACTGCTCGCCTCATGCGCAACGATTCGCGATACCGATCGCGATTCGGATCTTTCCGGTGATCAGCGTACCGAACTTACACAGATCGACCCTGCAATCTCGATGCTCGACCACCTCAAACGTGTTTCGGGGCTCAACATCGACCAGAGAGGCGGTGAAGTCAATGTGTTTCTGAGAGGTGTTTCTACGATTGCCAGTGACAACCGGGCGCTCTTTGTAGTGAACGGAACCCCGATTGGCAACCGCTATGCCGATCTGGAAAACAGCGTTGATGTTAATGATATTGAGCTTATCAGCGTTTTGAGAGGTTCACAGGCCTCACAACTATATGGAATGCGAGCCTCTTTTGGTGCAGTTGTAGTGACTACCAAATAGGACAAGTTGCCCACAAGCAAGGAATATGCCACTTTAAATCTCCATAAAGCATTGCACTTCATTAATTTACATTGAAACAATTTCGCTTCTCTCCTGTTAAAAGGTCTGTTTACAACAATAACTAACCTATCAGAAAAGAGACCAAACAATGAAGAAGCTAACACTGTTACTTGCTTTTTGCTTAATTACGAGTTCAACACTATTCGCGCAATCTCTCTCCGACAATGCCACCATTTCAGATACATTCGGTTTTGGCCCTAAACTTGGATATTACCAAGCTGTAGATGCAGATGAGGGCAATTTTTTCGGTGGTGTTCAAATGAGACTTCGCCCTGGTGCCTATTTTGGAATTGAGGGATCCGTGGAGTACCGTGGCGGACAGACGTACGGTATCTCTGATTTTACAGTGAAGACCAGTTTTCTGCCCGTAACAGCTTCGATGCTGTTTTTCTTGCCGGTAAGTGAGAATTTCGCCCCATACGCTCTTGCAGGTATCGGAGCCTACTATACCAGATACAACTACTCTGACTCAGCTGAAGCACTCGGTTTTTCCGATACCAGTGATTTCAATCTTGGTTACCATTTTGGTGCCGGTATTGAACTACCAATCAGCGAAACGCTGGCATTCAATGCAGATTATCGATACCTCTTTCTCAACCCCAATACCAATGAGGAGTCGTTCGAAGGCGCCGATTTCAACTCCAACATCATTTCGGCCGGGCTTACATTTTATTTCTAATTAAGAGAGAACGCCGCAGATCCACGTGATCTGGCAGGGAGCCTTCTAACGGAGGCTCCCTTTTTTTGATTACCCGCCAGTTTGAAACAGAAAGACAAATCTCTGCGTAGAGGCATAATAGGAACCGCAATTCATTCTCTTATTATGACTCATTCAAACAAACAATTTTTCCCAACCCTTTTCAGTTTTTCACTGCTTATTTCACTCTTCTTCATGCCTCAGAGTGAAGCTCAGGCACAAACTTCAACCCTCAACCTATCGGGAGAGGAAGTACGGACAGAGGTCTCACCCCGTGTTGACCACAATGACGCCATCCGCACCATCACAACCAGGGAAAACTCCGTGGATCTGCTGTTAACAGATCACTCCATTCACCTGCAGTTCACCGACTCTTTCCTGAAAGAGATTGAAGAGGATATCTACAGTAAAGCCCAAAAGGAGGGTGAGAGCGGATTTGTGGGTGCTATTATCAGTTTCGTGGCAGGTGGTGTCACGTCTGTGATGAATCGTTCCGTATCGATCCCGCTATCTGAGATTGGCAGTATGGAGTATGAGAATGGCATCATTGTAATATGGTCCAAAGATGGAAGCAGGCTTTTTGAAGATGTGAAAATTGATGAGAATCCACTCCTGGAGAGTTTCCGGCCCCGTGATGCGCGTCGATTTGTAAGGGATGCTGAACGGGCACTTATCTGATCAAAGTACTCTTCGTGTACCGATATATCGACCGGCCCAATAGTTTTCTGAGAGATTGGAGATCGTTACTCCAGCCGATACGGATGCATGGAGGAAGTCTCCATCTTCCATTGCCACACCCACATGCAAAACACCCCTGCCGGTCCTGAAAAAGATGAGATCGCCGGGGCGTATATTCTGCCTTCTCACGCCATTCCCCTCCCCCATCTGCTCCCTTGTATTTCGAGGGAGATCTTCACCGAAGTATTCACTAAAAACAACCTGCATAAGAGCGGAACAGTCGATTCCGTTCATTCCACTGCCGCCCAATACGTAAGGGGTGCCTTTCCACTCCTCATGCGCAGAGTAAAGCTGTGCCATAACTCTCTCCATCTCCGGAGCCGATTCTGAAGGGTAATCAGGAGTCACCGATGGCCTTTCAGCGGTTTGGGAAACCACCCCGCAAGAGATCATAAAAAGTAGCGGAACGCAGAGCAGTATTAGCTGCTTATATCGGACGGTTGAGTTCACAATTGGTAAATGGAGTTTGTATCTTCGTTCAAAATAAAAATCTACGAAAACATGAGACTACTTGTAAATATTGATCACATCGCCACGCTGCGAAATGCGAGAGGCGAAGGTTACCCCGATCCTGTTGAAGGTGCACGCGTCTGTGAAGAAGCCGGTGCAGCCGGAATAGTATTTCACCTCAGAGGCGATCGCCGACACATCCGCGATGAGGATGTGCGGAACCTGAAGGTAAACGTAAATGGGATCCTTGATTTCGAAATGGCTGCCACTGAGGAGATGATTGGCATCTGCCTCGAAACCGATCCCCATCTCTGCACCCTTGTACCCGAAGGACGTGAGGAGCTCACCACAGAAGGCGGGCTGAATATGGAATATGTGTTTGATGACTACAAAAACCGCGTTTTTCCCAAGTTTAAAGAGACCGGAATTGAGATTAGTCTATTTCTGGACCCAAACCCCCGTGATATCGAATTGGCTCACAAACTGGGAGCCGATGCCATCGAGCTTCACACCGGTAATTTCGCAAATGCCGCATCAAAAGAGGCTAAACTGAAAGAGCTGAAGCGATTGGTGAAAGGATCGGAACTGATTCATGAAGCGGGAATGGCCGTCAATGCCGGTCACGGGCTAAACCTCGAGAATCTCCCCATTCTCATCAAGGAGGTTCCTCATCTGCGTGAGGTGAGTATCGGTCATGCTCTCATTTCACAATCGATCTATTGGGGATTGGAAAAAACCGTAAAAGCCTATTTAAGTTTGATGGATGCCGAATAAAGGTTTAATTAAAGAACCTCCATTATTTAAATCAAAGAGAATACCTTGACTGACAAACCACATAAATCAGGCTACGCTGCCATTATCGGTAAACCAAACGCGGGTAAATCGACGCTGATGAACCGCATTCTGGGCAGTAAGATCTCCATTACCACCCATAAAGCTCAGACCACACGCCATCAGATTGTTGGCATCTATTCGGATGATGATACCCAGATTGTCTTTCTCGACACTCCCGGTGTGATCTCTCCCAAGTATGAGCTTCAAAGGGCAATGATGAACACGGTTGAGCGTGCACGCGGAGATGCCGATGTAATTCTGCTCATCTTCGATCCAACCGACAAGCACCCCACCGATGAGGTGATCGAACTGCTTCGCTCCATCAACAAACCGATCCTGCTGGTGGTTAACAAAACCGATGCCATTAAAAGAGAGTTGGCCGAACAGAAAGTGGAAAAGCTGGAAGAGCAGCTAAAGCTCAGCTCTGTTCACTACACCTCTGCTATAACCGGAGAGGGCGTTGATGAACTGATGGAGGCGATCCGTAGCAGACTGATGCCGGGTCCTCCCTACTACCCTAAGGAGGATCTGAGCGAGCACCCGGTGCGGTTTTTTGTATCGGAGCTGATCAGGGAGCAGGTCTATCTTCAGTTTCGGGATGAGATCCCATATTCCTGCACCGTTGAGGTGATCAGTTACGATGCTGATGTGGATATTGACCGGATCAGTGCCGACATCATCGTGAACCGAAAGTCGCAAAAAGGGATGTTGATCGGTAAGGGCGGAACAGCTATCAAGGAGCTGGGAATCAAATCGCGCGAATCGATAGAAGAGTTTATTGGCAAGCAGGTCCATCTGGAACTGCACGTCAAGGTTCGGGAGAAGTGGAGAGAGAAAGAGAACTGGGTTCGTAATCTGGGATACTGATCTGAAACCGGTTTCCCGGATTGGTCCGTGAATCCACTCCCTTTTTTCAGTATGTTCCTTCAGAGATAAAGCAAACCTTTTGATTCTGTTTGCTTTCCAATTCGATCATATCAACTGCAAACTCTGCTATGGAACAACGTCACTATCTGCTGCTGTTAATTACCTCTCTTTTTTTGATGATGAGTCTGAATGGTTGTGGAGACTCTGCCACCTCCATTGAAGATCCGCCCGACATTCTCTTCTCGGGCACACAATCTGCTTTTAGCGGTGAGGAGTTCTCTTTTGTGATTGAGACCGAAGACCCTCAGGGAGAAGAGGTCAACGTTACAGTTGCTGGTTTGCCCACATGGCTTACGTTCTTTCCGGATGAGGATCGCCTCAGCGGCACACCAGAAGAAGGTGATGAGGGACTGTATCAGATAACCGTAGAAGCAGATAATGGTGAGCGTGCCCGAAGCCGGGAAATGCGAATACGAGTCTTCAAGGATCGTGATGAGGAGAACCTTCAGCTCGGTGTCGAAAACGCGATTACTTCACACGCATCCGGACTAAGAGGTGTCTCTGTAGCCCTCATTGACCGCAATGGTGACCTCTTCCACGCCTACACAGGCACCTCAGGTTCAGGCCAGGATTTAAGACCCGTTGATCATAATTCGCTATTCAGAGTGGCAAGCGTTACCAAACCGGTGACCACCGCTCTGGTTCTTCAACTGGTTGAAGAGGGTCTTTTTGACCTTGATGACATACTGGAAGATCATATCGAAACGGAGCTGCCCTTTGCCGACAGAATGACCATTCGACAGATGCTTAGCCACACGGCCGGAGTTTTCGACCACCTCAACTCCAACAATTTTTGGTCCTCCTCCTCATTCACCCCCACCAAGGTCTGGAGCGTGGATGAAATTGTCGATTTTGCTGTGGATAACGGACCTGTTTTCTCTCCCGGCACCTCCTATCGCTACTCCAACACCGCCTTCTATCAGCTTCAAACGTTGATTGAAGAGACAACCGGACTTCCGCTTAAGAAAGCCTACAGAGAACGAATTTTCGAGCCACTCGGACTCACCGAGACGATCTATGACGACTTCTCAACCTCGTCCGACAGAATTGAGAACCTGGCCCTCAACTCACGCAGCTATGAGTATCACCTCACCGCAGCCGGTCCCGCAGGTGCAATTGCCGCAACAGCCACCGACATGGCAGCCTTTGGGCGGATACTCTATGGAGGCAGGCTGCTCAATACGGATTTAACCAATAAGCTCAGTCAAAATATCGGAGAGGAGTTTGACGGGCAAAACTACGGCCTTGGTACCCGAATCTGGGAGATTGGCGGGATACCGCACCACGGCCATACAGGAGCACTTCTCGACTATCGTAATATCGTCATGTATATCCCGGAAGCTGACCTTACCGTTGCCATCCATACGCACGATGTACACCCAAACTGGTTTACCCTTATCGATGCCATTTTTGACTTTTCGGTTCAGAACTTTTCTGACGGTCTGGCCAAACCGATTCCGTTCATCTACGGTGCCGAACCGCGTGAAGAGTCGTACCTGCACTAATCAAACCACTTTTTTAATCTTATACCTGAACAATGATAGGCCGGATTCTCACAACCATCTTTATTCTTATCCTTACAACAGCAACTATTGCTGAAGCCCAAAACCCTGAGCGTGGTGATATTCGAATTGTTGTGATTGCAGATATGAACGAAAGTTATGGCTCCACTCACTACGATCTGTATGTTGACTCATCCCTCTACTGGATTGATCGGTGGCAGCCCGATGCAATTCTGACGGGCGGTGATCACATAGCGGGCCAAAGCCTGGACCTTGAAGAGGAGACCATCTACGCCATGTGGGAAGCTTTCGATGAGGTTATTGCTCAACCCATTTACGACATGGGAATTCCGTTTGGCGTAACCATGGGGAATCATGACGCCTCCGGCAGCGGCAGCTTCGATCACGAACGAGATATCGCAGAGGAGTACTTCACTCAAAGCCCTACACATCTCAACTTTCAGAACAACGATCACTTTCCGTTCTACTTCAGCTTTACCGTTGAGGATCTTTTTGTAATCAGCTGGGATGCATCCGCACACCAGATATCCACAGAGGAACGAGAGTGGGTAGCAGATCAGCTTAGTAGTGATAAAGCAAGAGATGCATCATACCGGATCCTGATCGGGCATCTGCCCCTCTACGCCGTTGCTGAAGGGAGAAACCGATATGGCGAAATTCTCGAGGATGCCGATGAACTGTTTGAACTGCTGAAGGAGAACGGACTTGATATCTACATCAGCGGACACCATCACGCCTACTACCCTGCCAAAAAAGAGGGCGTACTGTTGCTCTCAGCCGGAGCGATCGGAAGTGGTCCGCGACCATTAATCGGTTCAGACCTGCCGCCCCGACGCACCATCACACTGATTGATTTTTTTGAGGATTCCGAAAATTACGTCATCACCACATACGATCTGGAAAACGAAATGGAGGAGATTCTCCCCGAAGAGCTACCCGAGTCAATAGAAGGGATTAATGGTGTGCTGCACCGATACGATCTGGCAAAGCCCTGAAAAAGATACCTGCCCCATTTATAAAATTTACTATTTGAGCCGATGATTAGAATCGGAAATGAGCAGACATTTTTTTAAACTCAAAGAAGTTATGATGAGGTGCTTCTGCGTTTACACCTTTAGGTTTACGGCTATTTGAATTCATCAGTATGAACTGGATCGACTATACATTTATTATTCTCTGCATCGGTCTGCTTGCCTTAAGCAGTGTAGCCATTGTTCATGAGGTTGGGGAGTCTCCTGACCCATATGAGCCATTTGCCGAAATAATGCCTGAACCGGAGCTTGAGGAGGATGCAGACCTTCCTGAGTTTGATGCCGATCTTTTTCCCGATCAGGTAAGAGAGCTTGGAAACCTGGGCCCTATGAACAGTATTCTGATCAGCCAGAGGGGTGAATTGGTTACCAGTAACTACTTTCGCGGAATGAATCAAAACCGCACCCACAACATTAAGTCGGCATCCAAAAGCATTCTCTCCATTCTGACCGGCATTGCGATTGAGAAGGGTTATCTGGATGGTGTTGATCAACCCATTGGTCCATTCTTTCCGGAGTATTTTGGTCCGAACCCGGATCCTGAAAAAGAGGCAATCACGATCGAAGATCTGCTCACGATGAGGAGTGGGCTACAATCAACAAGCAGGGCCAATTACGGAAGCTGGGTGGTAAGCAACAACTGGATCTGGTATGCGCTGAACAGACCTTTGGTCGGCACACCCGGAGTTGATCGCCACTACAGTACCGGAAATACACATCTTCTTGCGGTCATCATTACCCGGGCATCGGGTATGAACATGAGGCAGTTCTCCGACAAATATCTCTTTGGCCCGATGAATATCCGTATTGGCGGCTGGGATCGAGATCCGCAGGGTTACTACTTTGGCGGCAACAATATGGCGATGAGACCTTCAGACATGATCAAGGTTGGCCAGATGATGATGAATGCCGGTGTCTATAACGGTGAGAAGATTGTCTCATCAGAGTGGATCAGGAAGTCGATTGAACCTGTAACCGGTCGAATATCCGATATGGAGAATTACGGCTATCTATGGTTCAGGGAGAGTTTCGATAACCTGGAAACGATCTATGCATTTGGAAATGGTGGCCAGTATATCTTTATCCTGCCTGAAATCGAATCGGTGATTACCGTTACCACCCGTAACAACGCTGCCGGCACCCGCAACTATCGCAGAGAACTCTTCAGGGTGTTGCAAAGCGATATTGTGCCTTTACTCAAACAGCGATACAATGCGGTCTGATTTTTTGCCTCTTTCTGTAAATTGATTTACAAATTCTTTCGTGCTTTTCTGCTACATTCATAGCTGCAAACCTTTCATCTGAACTGTTCCGTTTATGAATTCAGCATTACGAAATGTCTCTCTTCTTATCACCCTACTCTGCTTCACCTTCTTCACTGCAGCAGAGATCTTTGCCCAACAGAGTGAAACAGCAATTCAAGTTCCGGTTATTGAAGATGGAAAAGCCCAGGTAATTCCTGAATTCGAAAATCCGGACGACTGGATTCGTCACGATCTTTGGGTTGAAACCGAATTTGACTCCGATGGAGATGGCAAACCGGACCGGATGCACGTATCGGTTACACGTCCGGCTCAAACCGAAAATGGAGACCTCAGGCTTCCCGTTATCTATGAGACAAGTCCGTACTTTGCCGGTACCGCACAGCCACCTTACGACTTTTTCTGGGATGTGCAGCATGAGCTTGGCGAAGAGCCTCCGGAGCGTACAATGGGCCCTGAAGTACAGAGGCGAGGTGAAAGACCGATTATCTCCAACTCGCTGATCAGGAGATGGGTACCCCGGGGTTTCATTGTGGTTCACTCTACCTCACCCGGAACGGGTCTGTCTGATGGCGCACCAACCATTGGCGGTGAGAATGAAGCACTGGCCCCCAAAGCCGTTATCGACTGGCTGAACGGCCGGGCAACAGGCTATACGAGCCGGGATGGTGATGAAACCGTGGAGGCTTACTGGGCTTCCGGCAAAGTGGGTATGACCGGCACCTCCTATAACGGTGCGCTTCCGGTTGCTGCCGCCGTAACCGGCGTCGAGGGACTTGAAGCAATTATCCCGATCGCTCCGGTCACATCGTTTTATCAGTACTATCGCTCGCACGGACTCGTGCGCTCACCCGGTGGCTATCTGGGAGAAGATGCTGACGTACTCTATGATTTTGTGCACAGTGGCGATGAAGAGAAACGTGCCCGAAATAATGAGGTTATTCGCGATACCGAGATGGCTGAGGGAATGGATCGCATCACCGGCGATTACAACGAATTCTGGGCAGAACGTGATTTTATGAATCAAATTGAGAATCTCAGGGCTGCGGTGTTGATGGCACATGCATTCAACGACTGGAACGTGATGCCTGTCCACAGCTATCAGTTCTATCGAGCTGCACGGGAGATGGGCGTACCCGCTATGGCCTACTACCATCAGGGCGGACATGGAGGAGCTCCGCCGGATGCAATGATGAACCGCTGGTTTACCCGCTATCTGTTCGACATTGAGAACGGCGTTGAAGATGAGCCAAGGGCGTGGATTGTACGTGAGGGCGATGATCGTGAAAATCCTACTCCTTATGATGATTTCCCCAACCCTGAAGCATCACCGGTAACCTTCTACCTCACACCAGGTGCACCGGAACGGGGTGGTTTAACACTGCAGGCACAAAGTGGCAGCGGAACCGAAACACTGTCCGACAACGTCTCCTTTTCAGGGTCGGCACTTGCCCAGGCAGAGTGGACAGACCACAGGCTGATCTACCTCACCCCGGAACTTAGCGATTCAATCCATATATCGGGTGAACCGGAAATAACGGTCACCCTATCGAGCAGCAAAGAGGCGGCCAATCTTTCGGTTTGGATAGTCTCCCTGCCCTGGAACGACGGGCGCAATAGCCAAATTACCGATAATATCATTACAAGGGGTTGGGCCAGTCCGCAAAATCATCAGTCCATTCAGGTAAGTGAACCGCTGCAATCCGGTCAATTTTACACCGTAAATTTTACGCTTGAGCCAACCGACCAGATCATCCCGGCGGGTCAGCAGATCGGTTTGATGATCTTTTCCAGCGACCGTGAATATACCCTCTGGCCAAAACCGGGCACAGAACTGACCGTTGACCTGGACCAGACATCGCTGACGCTACCCGTAATCAGAGGTGAAGAGGCCTTTTCAGGAGTCAATTTTGAAGAGGATTAAGTTGATGTTACCGAATCAGTTACTCAAAAATGAGAACTGCTATGGAAACGCTTCCTGAATTGGGGCTAAAATATTTAAAAAATAATTTGCGTTCATTCCCCATTAGACATTATCCTTAAGGCAGAATGAAAAATGAGACAAAAAATATCGCGATCTGTATCTGTATGATGTGTATGCGTAGCTGCACATAATACGGAGGGTCCATTTTTCAACAAGACTTTTGAAAGCCCTCTGGAAACAGCAGGGCTTTTTTTTATCCGTACTTCCGGAACGTTCTTTTTTCTTAATGAACTCTTATCCAGAAAGGTGGAGGGACAGGCCCTGTGAAACCTTAGCAACCGCCCCGACGGCAGTCGGGGGTCAGGTGCTAAATCCTGCCCGAACAGGCAGATGCAAATGCATCTCTTAGTTCAGGGAAAGATGAGAGATCAGGCACATCCGCACCACCGCGCAAAGCCTCTTCTGAAAATCTTTCCCCTACCCAGGATTTTCGGAAGAGGCTTTTTTTATATCCCCTCTTGAGAGGGGACAGAGTTGAGGAAGAGCGCAAAGCGCGGCTTCCGAAACACAGGGGGGTGTTCCCGGAGCGTTGATCTCAATTTCAGATAGATACAAAGATCAAGCCTTGTTATACACACCCCTCGCTCAGCCGAATCGCGCTTAGCGCTTTCAGCTTCACATTTCCCCCTCTCCAAAGGGGACTTTTGAATCAAAAACTCGATAATCATTGAAAAATACATTTAACAATTGGTACGAAGAGAAGATGCGGGGCAACCCGGAGATTTCGGCAGAGACCGACCGCATTGAACAGTACCTCGACAACATCAAAACCATCGCCATTGTGGGCATCTCAAGAAACCGACATAAAGACAGCCACTATGTGGGCCGCTACCTGAAGAAGACGGGATATAAAATTATACCGGTCAATCCGGGTGCAGATGAGATTTTGGGCGAGACCTCATATCCGGATCTGATTTCGATACCTGAAAAGGTGGATGCCGTTGATGTTTTCATTAAACCAGAACATGTACCGGCCGTGGTGGATCAGGCACTGGATGTTAATCCACAGCTGATATGGCTGCAGACCGGCACAGGAACTCACCCCGATGAAGTGGAGAAAGCTAAAAAGAAAGGAGTCACCATTATTCAGAACCGATGCATGAAAGTAGATCATCAGTTTTTGATCCGCGACCGGGATGGGTAAATCTCCCTTTGAGGGGAGGACAGTTAACCCCCACTCCATAGGGGGCCTTTGAAAACCAAATTTGAAAAACAACCACAGAACCTAAACTCAATACGTCACCACAAAGTCCCTCCTTTTGCTTGCATAGAGAGGAACAGCGAGTGAGTTAAAAACCAACAGAACCATGAGCACAAACGGAAAAGCCAAACAGTACAAATTCGAAACACTGCAACTTCATGCCGGTCAGGAGCCCGACCCTACCACCGGTTCGAGAGCGGTACCGATCTATCAAACCACTTCCTATCAGTTTAAGGATACGGAACACGCCGCCACGCTTTTTGCCCTCAAGGAGTTTGGCAACATCTATACACGGATCATGAATCCAACAAACGATGTATTTGAGAAGCGCATTGCAGCGCTTGAAGGGGGTGTTGCAGCCGTTGCCACCGCATCGGGACAGTCGGCACAGTTCCTTACCGCCATCACACTGGCGCAGGCAGGCGACAATATTGTAGCCACACCAAACCTCTACGGCGGCACCTACAATCAGTTTAAAGTGACTCTCCCCCGTCTCGGTATCAACGTCAAATTTGTTGAGGAGGATACACCCGAAGCGTTTGAGGCACTTATCGATGACAAAACAAAGGCGATCTACGTAGAGAGTATCGGGAACCCGAGAGGAAATGTACCGGACTTCGACGGTATTTCTGCCGTAGCCAAGAAGCATGGCGTAGCCCTGGTTGTAGACAACACATTTGGTGCCGGTGGCGCCATTGCACGTCCGATCGATCACGGCGCGAATATTGTGGTGGAGTCGGCAACCAAATGGATTGGTGGACACGGTACCAGCGTGGGCGGTGTTATTGTAGATGCAGGAAACTTTGACTACGGAAAAGGTCGCTACCCCCTCTTTACCGATCCATCTCCCGCCTATCACGGGCTCAATTTCTGGGAGGTATTTGGTGAAGACGGACCGTTCGGAAATATCGCCTTTGCGATCCGTGCCCGCGTTGAAGGACTTCGCGACGTAGGACCAGCCCAGAGCCCATTCAACAGCTTTCTGCTGCTTCAAGGATTGGAAACACTGTCGCTACGTGCCGAGCGTCACGCCGAAAACGCGCTTAAACTGGCGAAATGGCTGAAAGATCATGAAGCCGTCTCATGGGTAAACTACACCGGCCTTCCTGATCACCCCCATCACGAAAATGGGAAAAAGTATCTGCGTGAAGGGCGATTTGGTGCCGTGCTGACCTTTGGCGTGAAAGGTGGGTACGATGCGGCCCTCACTTTCATCGAGGGAGTTGAGCTATCGAGTCACCTTGCCAACGTGGGCGACGCCAAAACCCTGGTGATCCACCCCGCATCCACCACCCACCAGCAGCTTTCTGACAAGGAGCAGGCTGCCAGCGGCGTGAAGGAGGATCTGATCCGCGTCTCGGTAGGTATTGAGCACATCGATGACATCATCGGTGACTTCGAGCAGGCTTTTAAGAAGATAAAGGTGACGGCTTGAAGTCTCCCCTTGCGCTTGCGCCCCGATACGTCGGGGAGGGTCTCAATGAGGGCCAAAAAACCTGAATGGGGCAATTAAACTCCCCTCCTTTCTAAGGAGGGGCCGGGGGTGGTTCTTTAAAGGAAGCGATTTCTGCTCTATTTACCCGAAGATTTGGGTAATAGATGCTATTGGTTCAAATAAATGAATTGACCCCCTAACCAACCACCCCTTTATCCCCTCCCCCGAAGTCTCGGGATCAAAAGAGACTTAGAAAGGAGGGGAAAACAAGCCTAAACAAAGATTTAAAAACGATATCAAACAACGCTGACAGATCCGAAGGATGCTTTCAGGTTGTTAAGAACAAAAAAAAACCCGGCTCCGAAAATCGGAACCGGGTCTGAATCGAAATCGCCGCACGGAACTTTTTAGCGGAAGGCCGGGCGGCATAACGACAAAACAAGATACAAATGAGTAACGTAAAATTCGCATACTGGGTACCTAATGTCAGCGGCGGACTGGTTGTCTCCAAAATTCCGCAGCAGACCGACTGGACCTTCGAAGCCAACAAACGATACGTACAGACAGCCGAGAATGTAGGTTTTGAGTACGCTCTCCTGCAAACACGCTTCATCGCAAGCTATGGTGCAGACAAGCAGCTTGAAGCGGCTGCTTTGGGAGCAGCTCTAGCGTCGGTGACCGAAAAGATCAACCTGATTTCAGCGGTTCATCCCGGACTCTGGCACCCTGCCGTTTACGCCAAGATCCTCTCCACCATCGATCAGGTGAGCGGTGGCCGTGCTGCCGTAAATGTAGTGAGCGGCTGGTTCAAGGGAGAGTTCACCTCTTTTGGCGAACCGTGGCTTGAGCATGATGAGAGATACAGACGTTCAGAAGAGTTCATTGAGGTACTGAGACAGCTCTGGACTGAAGAGAAGGCCAACTATCGTGGCGATTTCTATCAAATCAGTGATGCCCCTCACAAACCCAAACCGATTAAGGAGAACGGCATCCCTGTATTTCAGGGCGGTAACTCCAAGGCAGCCCGAAAGATGGCCGCACGCGTCTCCGACTGGTACTTCATGAATGGAAATACCAATGAGGGTATCCGCGAACAGATAGAGGATGTGAAGCGCTTTGCCAGGGAGGAAGGCCGTGAAGTAAAGTTTGCCCTCAACGGCTTTGCGATTGTTCGCGACACGGAGCAGGAAGCGATCGACCAGCTCGAAAAGATCATTACCGATGCCAATGATGATGCCGTGGAAGGATTCCGGGAGGCGGTACAGCAGGCCGGTGCATCCACCAAGGATGGCGAGGGAATGTGGGCCAACTCCTCCTTTAAGGATCTTGTACAGTACAACGACGGCTTCAAAACCGGCCTCATCGGCACCAAAGAGCAGGTGGCCGATCGGATCATCGAACTGAAAGAGCTCGGGGTCGACCTGGTACTTACCGGTTTCCTCAACTACGAAACCGAACTTGAGGCGTTCGGCCGTGAGGTAATACCTCTTGTAAGAGAAAAAGAACAGGAACGACAGAAGAAAGGGGTAGCCGCATGAAACTGCTCGGAATCTCAGGTAGCCTGAGCGACAACTCAAAAACCGAACTGGCGGTCTCTGCCGCTCTCCGATACGCCGGGGAGCGGGACCGCTCGGTAGAAACTGATCTGCTGGCACTCTCTCACTACAGCCTCGATTTCTGCGATGGCCGACATCCCGACGACTATACCGGAGATACACGAAAGGTAATCGACAAGGTTACCGCCTCCGATGCCGTGATTGTCGGTTCGCCTATCTATCGCGGCAGCTACACCGGTTCACTCAAAAATCTGTTTGATCTGATACCAAATGATGCTCTCAAGGGTAAGGCAGTGGGTATTGTGGCTACGGGCGGTTCAGCTCACCACTTTCTGGCCATTGAACATCAGTTCAGGCCGATCTTCAGCTATTTCAACGCCTACACGGTTCCATCCGGAGTCTATGTAAGCAACGAACACTTTCAAGACGGAGAGCTGACCGCTCCTGAAATCCATACAAGACTGAAATATCTCGCTGCAGATACCGTCAGGCTCGCCAACCTGCTGGCAGGGAATGCGGGTGGACCCGGCCTTCCGGTTATCAAACGTGAATCACTCAAAGCTTCTTAACCTCAATGCCTTATGAATAAGGGAATAACCAAAACTACGCTAAAGCTTCCATTTGTTACCGAAGGCGGAGCCCGCTTTGAGCAGCCGGAGGTTGCATATAAAACCTGGGGACAGCTCAATGAAGCGCGCGACAACGTGATTCTGATCTGCCATGCACTCACAGGCCACGCTGCCGCTGATGAGTGGTTTGCGGGGATTTTTGGTGACGACAACATCGCCGATCCCTCAAAACACTTCATTATCTGCATCAATGTGCCGGGTAGTTGCTATGGATCACTCGGTCCCTGGTCACTGAACCCAAAAACAGGAGAACCCTACAGGGCCGATTTTCCGGAGATCACCATCAGGGATATGGTACGGTTTCAGCAGCTTCTGCTCGATCAACTGGAAATTCAGGGAATTGAACTGGTTATCGGTGGATCGATGGGCGGCATGCAGGCGCTTGAGTTTACGGTTATGGACAGACGGATTAAGACCGCCACCCTTATCGCCATGGGAAAGGCACACTCCCCCTGGGCAATTGGTATCAGTGAGGCTCAACGCGCCGCCATCCGAGGCGATTCAAAATGGAGAAACGGGTTCTATGAAAAGGATAGCGGACCTGTTGAGGGTATAGCAGCCGCGCGTATGATGGCGATGATCACCTACCGAACCCCATCAGATTACAATCGAAAGTTTGGAAGAAAACTGCAGAATGAAGATGGCCAGTTTCAGGTTGAGTCCTATCTGAACTACCAGGGCGATAAACTGGCCAAGCGGTTCGATGCCCTCTCCTACATCCTGCTAAGCAGAGCCATGGATAGACACGATATTTCACGAGGCCGAACAAATGCCGAAGAGTTGCTGAACCGGGTGGAGATCCCGGTGCAGGTGATCGGCATCGACTCGGATCACCTCTACCCTCCTTCAGAGCAGGTAGAGCTCGCCTCACTCTTTCCGAACGGACGCTATCATGAGATTTCGTCCGATTACGGACACGATGCATTTCTGATCGAATTCAAACAGCTGCAATCGATCGTAAAACCATTTACCGAAATTTTTCAAATCCTCACCTATTAATTAACTGTTATGACATCACTACAAGCTATTGCACATTCAACCAGTATCACCAAAGAGAAACGCTCCGTGAAAAAAATCTTTCTGGCAGGAGTTGGGGCCGTAGGAAGCACTTTTCTAAAACAGGCCTCCGCCGTACCATCGCTCAGAGTGATCGGAGCCTGTAACTCAAAAAACGTTCTGTGGTTCAAAAAATCAGCCAAGGAATTTACGCTGAACAACCTCCACCGCTCTCCCAAGAAAGAGTGGGACGCAGTTATTCGTAAGCTTGCAGGGTATGAGCGTGGCTCCGTTGTCTTTGTAGACTCAACCGGAAGTGCTGATGTTGCGGATCTCTATCCTGAACTTCTCAGCCACGGCATCCACGTGGTAACACCAAGTAAGCTGGCGAACACCCGGAACCAGGACTATTTTGATGAACTACATCAAACCGCCGGCAAAAATGAAGTTGAATTCCACTACGAAACCAATGTAGGTGCCGGCCTACCGGTGATCAGCACCATCAGGAGCCTGATTGAGTCCGGCGATAAAATAACCGAAATCAGTGGTGTTGTTTCCGGAACCATGACCTACCTCTTCTCAGAGCTTGACAAAGGTGAGTCGTTCAGTGACACCGTGATCCGCGCCAGAACACTTGGGTATGCCGAACCCGATCCGCGCGATGACCTCTCCGGAGAGGATGTGGCCAGAAAATTTCTGATCCTGGCCAGGGTTAGCGGACTGAGGTTGGAGAGAGATCAACTCGAGGTAGAATCACTTATACCGGCTCAGCTCAGTGATGTGGATTCTGCCACATTCCTGGAAAGGCTCAGTGAAGCAGATAATGAATGGAAGGAAAATCTTGAGAAAGTTCACAGCAACGGACACACCCTCAGATATACCGGTTCTCTAATTGATGGCAAGATTCGGGTGGGTGTTGAGTCTGTTCCAAAAAGCTCGCCAACAGGCGGACTGAAAGGCACAACCAATCTGATCCAGATTCGCTCAAAGCGCTACTCCGATCAGCCGCTCATTATTCAGGGGCCGGGTGCCGGAAAAGAGGTAACCGCAGCGGGTGTTCTTGCCGATGTGTTGAAAATCAGATCGTAACCGTATCTCTGCCCGCTTCGGTTCAGCCATGGCCGTGGCGGGCAGACCGGTTCAGTACACCCTAATCAGTTCTCTTTCGAGAAGATCAGCTCACCACCGATCATGGTTTGCAACACATCTATGTCTTTTATTTCGGAAGGCTCTGTTTCGAAGAGATCAGCCGAGAGCACCACAATGTCAGCCACCATACCCGGTTCCAGTTTTCCTTTCCACTCCTCTTCACCTGCAGCATAAGCGTTATTCACGGTGTAGGCGCGAAGAGCCGTCTCCACATCAATACTCTCCTCGGGGAACCATCCGCCTTCAGGTTCGCCATCCAGGGTTTGGCGCGTAACTGCAGCATAGATTCCCTGAACCGCACTTGATGGATACCATGATGCGTTGGTTCCCGGCCAGTCGCTGCCAAATGAGAGCATCACCCCCGCTTCATTCAGCGTGTTGAATGCGTAGGCCCATCGTGAACGCTCGCCAATTCGCTCCTCCATCCATCGCATATCGTCGATTGTGTGGTAAGGCTGCATCTCGGCGATAATCCCCAGATCTGCGAGTCTGTTTGCCACATCGCCATCCCGAAGAACCTGGGTATGAATCATGCGGAATCGTGTATCGGTTTCGCCGTTCACTTCCATTGCGTGTTCAAACAGCGTGAGCAGGGAGTCGACAGCCTGATCTCCAATAGCATGGACCTGTGGCCATAGTCCGTGAGCATCAGCCTGAGTGATCAGCTCCTTCATATTTCCTTCGGGATACATCATGGGTCGCCAGATGCCACGTTCACCCGTGGTGAGATAGGGCTCGTAAAAACGGGCAGATGAGTTGCCCATGATCCCGTCCATAAAACCTTTTAGCCCGCCAATCCGAATCCACTCATCACCAAAACCGTGCTGAATACCCACCTCAGCGAGCTCTTCCCATTTATCAAGCGTAGGCCGGGCATTGATTCTTGTGGTGAGTTCGCCCCGCCGTTTCAGTTCCTGAAATACCCTCATCTGTTCCGCTCCGGTGATGTCGTGAATCGTTGTTACACCATTTTCCGCCAGGCGCTCAAGTGCAAGGCGGGCTTCGGCCAGGCGATGATCCATCGTTTTTGTGGGCTGACGTTCCAGAATCCGATCAGCCGCTTCCGCATTCATAATGCCGGTCGGTTCTCCATCCTCACATACCACACCGCTTAACTCACAGGTGATCTCCTCCTGCTCAATTAGTGTGCTGTTTACCAGGAACTGCTCTCTGTCCCACC
>JAFIFA010000187.1 GCA_020832225.1 Balneolaceae bacterium | reverse complement strand
CAAATCGGCCTTGAAATTTTTCCGTCACCCAGAAGCACCCGCCGCCAAGTGATTCACCGCCTTGATCTTTTGGTTCGTCCCGAAGCGTCGGGATGAACAAGGATCTTACCAAACGCATTAAACCATTGTGCTACATGGTTTTTTATTTAATATGCAAATATTACATGGGTAATGTCAGCTCCCACACCCCCTCTCTCCCCCTCGCACCCTATTGCTGATGAAGATCAATTCAGAAATGATTACCTTACGAATTCGGATTCAAACCACAGGAATCCGTAAAATGAATTACTTCATGAAAAAATCACTGCTGTTTACGATTCTCTTTCTCTTTGCCTGGTTCGGTAAAGCATATGCCCAGGATACCGGGAGCGGTCTCGATTTTCTTAATATTGCACCATCGCCTCAGCTTCTTGCCCTTTCACAAGCCGGTTCGGCGAGCGAAACAGGTCCGTCAGCTATCTATACCAACCCCTCACTGCTGGCATTTGCTGAGCACTCCTCTCTGGACCTCTCCTACACGCTCTGGATCTCTGGCGTAGATAACCAGTTTGCGGCTGCCAATCTCAGAAGAGGAGACCTGGCTGCGGCTATTGGGGTCTTTTCATCAACAGCAGATCAATTCGAAGCCCGGGATCAACCTGGTGAACCTGCAGGCACCTTCTCCATCAACTACCTCTCACTTTCCGGTGCACTTGCATATCGAATAGGTCCGGTCTCCCTAGGCGCTACCGCTCAATATCTAAGGGAAGAGGTGTTTCAATTTATCGCCAATGGCTATGCATTCAATTTTGGAGTATCTGCCGAGTTGCTTGATAGCAGGGTTCGGATGGGGGCCTCTCTCAACAATATTGGAGAGATGGAGAGCCTTGACATGATATCTACTCCGGTACCTTCCACTTTTAATGCAGGTGTCTCTGCGGCCCTTGTAGAGTTCACCACTCCCGGTGCAGATGATCTCCCGCTTCTACTATCTCTTCATGCTGACTGGAGTCAACCGCTTGAGGAGAGCACTACCAGCGACTTCATCAGTGGCGATCCCGATGATGGCTTTTTCACGCTCGCTTTAAGCGCTGAGCTCGCAGATCTCTTTACAATCAGAAGCGGATATCGCTTTGGGCCTACCGAACGTCCGTTCAGTATCGGAATGGGAGTGATGATAGAACCTGTTAAAGTGAATTACGCGTTGGTTCCGTTTTCAACCGGTTTTGGAACCGTTCACTCTTTTGGAGTACAGTACTACTTCTGATCCCATTTAAAATATGATTGATTCCGAAAACCTGATTTCGATCTACAGGGAGATCTGCGACCGCAAACCGCTCAGGATCTTCGTTACTCCTCAGATTCGCTTTTCGCACAAGCGTAGTGACTATCTCTACCTGCTGTACAGAGATGTCATTGAGTCTGATGAGTGTAAACTGACCTCCATTTCGGGTATCGGGCAGTGGAGACCACTGCTCAGTCTGATTAAGGGCGAGAAACCTGTATATCACTACCATTGGTTCGCCTGTCGCTCTTATTCAGAGCTGCCATCCTTTCTTCTCAAGTGGATCGTTCTGATGATCTACTCCATAGCCGGTGGAAAGCTTGTCTGGACCATCCACAACAGAATGCCCCCCGATACCGGTTTTAAAAGGATCAACTTTTGGGTCCGAAAATGTGTTGCAAAACGAGCTGAAAGAATTCACATCCAGTGCAAGGCAGCGGTTGAACCAATTAGCCAATTTTACGATACCAATCCGGATAAGTTCCGCTATCTGCCGCATCCACCCTTTCCCAAAACCCTGGTTCCCAGAGCCACAGCGGTAGAATCGATCCGCCATCGTTATAGCGCAAAAGTAAAGGTTCAGGATCGGCTTTTTCTGATGCTTGGTAACATCAGCCGCTACAAAAGAATAGCTGAGGTAGTACAAATTTTCAAAGAGCTGCCTGTCCAAAAAAAGCTGCTTGTTGCAGGTCCCGTTAAACGAGGCCAAATGGAGACCTACAAAGAGCTTAAAAAGTTGGCTGCATCCACAAAAAATGTAATTTTAATACCAAAGTTTATTAGTGAAAAGAGTCTTCCTGAGTTCATGAATGCCGCCGACTGTCTGGTTTACAACTTCACGGAAGAGATCGCATCCGGTGGAGTAATGCTTGGCAAAAGCTATCGCAAATCGATGATTCTACCTGATACAGAATGTATGAGAGAGGTGGAGAGTGAATCGATGCAGTTTTTCAGCACCCCTGAGGAGCTTAAAGAACTGTTAATGAAATATTAAGGCTGGATCATAATCCAACAGCTGATAAATTTCTACTCTGCGATCGTGATCTCTCTTGTGGCAAAATAGATTGGGCAGAAGTTGATTTAGCCAAGAGCAGAAAAGCAATCATGCAGAAAAGCATGCCGGAATAATTTCCGCCGATCCAAACCATTCTGCAATCGGATCGCTTCATAACGAAAGCTTAATAGGGAGAGTTACAGCCAACATGGCCTGCTATATTTTAAGCTACTAAATTTTCTGAATCTGTCAAGTAGTAAGGAATAATTGCCACTTAGGCACGGAGAACTCAGTGCCTCAGTGGCAATAAAAACGCTTTTTAAAAAGCGAACAGAAAGAAGGATCTGAATCGAACGCTGAACGCTATGCGCCATGCACTTAGCGCTTTGCCCCTAACCAGGCTTCACAACCAGATTCACAATCCGTTCGGGTACGAAGATCTCTTTTATGATGGTGCTGCCGTCGAGATACTTCTCAACGTTCTGTTGTTGTTTTGCCAGACCGATCACAAACTCTTTGTCTTTTGCTTTATCAGCAGGCACTTCGATATTGGCCCGTACCTTTCCATTCACCTGTACGGGATATTCAACGGTTTTGCTTACCATTAACTTCTCATCGTATTCCGGCCATTTTTCATATGCCAGGCTCCCGCCGTGTCCAAGTCTGCTCCACATCTCTTCTGCTATATGGGGTGCAAAGGGTGACAGCAGAATCACAAAGGGTTCAGCTACCGATTTTGGCATGCTATCCCACTGATTGGCTTCATTGACAAAGATCATGAGTGCCGAGATTGCGGTATTGAAACGCATCTCTTCGATATCGTCGGTTACCTTTTTGATCGCTTCGTGAAGAACCTTCAGCTGCTCCGCATTGGGTTCCGAATCGGTAACCTTAAGTGAGCTCTTTTCGTCATTATTAAACAGAAGCCTCCACGCCCGGTTCAGAAAACGGTTTACGCCCTCAACACCTTTCGTGCTCCAGGGTTTTACCTGTTCCAGTGGCCCCATAAACATCTCATAGAGCCTCAGCGAATCTGCGCCATAGCGATCAACAACATCATCCGGATTGATCACATTACCGCGTGACTTCGACATTTTATGGGCTTTCGCCTCCACCGTGATTTCGGTTCCCTTCATCACGAATCGCTCCCCTTTTTTCTCCACATCGGAATCGGATAGCGGAACACGCGTCACACCACTCTCTCCTGCAGCTTCATCGGCCGAAATCATCTTGCCATCTTTCTGATAGGCCGTGTACTCTACCTCACCAAGAATCATCCCCTGATGGACCAGTTTTTTGAACGGCTCTTTGGTTGAGACGAGTCCGCAGTCGTAAAGCACCTTGTGCCAAAATCTTGCATAGAGCAGGTGAAGTACCGAGTGTTCTGAACCGCCAACATAGAGATCAACCGGCATCCAGTAGTTCTCATCTCCTTTGTCGACCGGCGCTCCGTCAAATTCAGGACTGATATATCTGAGATAGTACCAGCACGAGCCAGCCCATTGCGGCATTGTATTGGTTTCGCGAAGAGCCGGGTTTCCGGTTTCCGGATCAGTAGTTTTCACCCAATCTTTAGCCCTCGCAAGCGGTGGCTCTCCGGATTCTGTTGGCTGAAAATCGTCGATTTCAGGCAGGGTTACCGGCAGATCCTCTTCAGAAACTGCTTTCGGTTTGCCATCAACATGGATAATCGGAAACGGTTCCCCCCAGTAGCGCTGGCGCGAGAAGAGCCAATCTCTCAGTTTGAAATTGATACTCTTTTTTCCAACGCCATTCTCTTCCAGCCACTCGATGATCTTCTTTTTCGCAGCCGTAATATCGAGTCCGTTCAGAAAATCGCTGTTGATGGCCGGGCCATCCTCTGTATAGGCTTTTCCATCAAAATCTTCGGGTGGCTGAACGGTTCGGATAATCGGAAGATCGAACGTCTCGGCAAACTCCCAGTCGCGCTCATCCTGACCCGGTACAGCCATAATTGCGCCCGTACCGTAGTGGGCAAGTACATAGTCGGCAATCCAGACCGGAATCTCCTTGCCATTAGCCGGATTAATTGCATAAGCTCCGGTAAATACACCGCTCTTCTCTTTGGTGAGCTCCTGTCGCTCCAGATCCGATTTCTTTGCTGCCTCTTCGCGATATTTTTCAACCTTATCGCGTTGCTCATCAGTGGTGATTTTATTGACCAGATGATGTTCGGGAGCAAGCACCATGTAGGTGGCTCCGAAAATGGTATCGGGACGCGTGGTGAAGACACGAATTTCAGTACCTTCGTGTTTATCGATCTGGAAATCGATTTCTGCACCGATCGACTTTCCGATCCAGTTCCGCTGCATCTCCTTGGTCGATTCGGGCCACTCCAGATCATCCAGATCGGCGAGCAGTCGATCTGCATATTCGGTGATTTTCAACACCCACTGCCGCATTGGTTTGCGGATAACCGGAAAGCCGCCAACTTCACTCTTTCCATCAATTACCTCTTCATTGGCAAGCACTGTTCCGAGCTGGGGGCACCAGTTCACAGGCTGCTCGTCCTCGTAGGCCAAACCCTTGTTAAAGAGTTGGAGGAATATCCACTGGGTCCACTTGTAGTAGTCGGGATCTGTGGTGTTCACTTCACGGTCCCAGTCGTAGGAAAAACCGAGCATCTGAAGCTGCTCCCGAAAGCGGTTGATATTCTTCTCCGTAGTATCCCTGGGGTGTGTTCCGGTTTTCACCGCATACTGCTCAGCCGGAAGGCCAAAGGCGTCCCATCCAATGGGATGGAGAACGTTATACCCTTTCATACGCTTGTAGCGCGCAATAATGTCTGTTGCCGTATAACCCTCCGGATGCCCCACATGCAATCCCGAACCGCTTGGATAGGGAAACATGTCGAGTACATAGTATTTCGGCTTGCTGTGGTCTTCGGGAGTTCTGAATGTCTTGTTCTCCAGCCAGTATTTTTGCCAGCGTGTTTCGATCTCAGATGGATTGTATGTACTCATTGAACGGGTTTTACGATCTGAATAGGTTCGGATTATCGCTTATTTGAAAGCTTAATAAGATAGGAAGTTCTCCTGTGAATATCATTTGGCTACCGCCTTTTTGGAGATTCTTCAACGATTGCTCAGTTATAGCGTTTCAAAATATCCCCATAAGCATCTATTCTTCGATCCCTGAAAAAGGGCCAGGTCTGTCGGTGCGGATCAATGGATGAGAAATCGATCTCTGTGGTAATGACCTCCTCTTCCTCACCTCCCCTTGCGAGAATCTCTCCAAAGGGTCCGCATACAAAGGAGTTGCCCCAGAATTTCGTCCCGCCCTCATTGCCAACCCTGTTCACACCGGCTACATAACAACCGTTAGCAATAGCGTGACCGCGCTGAACCGTAACCCATGCATCCATAAACTGCTCTTTCTCAGCATCCACTTCCTCGGGAAGCGTACCGATTGCGGTTGGGTAGACCAGAAGCTCTGCTCCAGCCATTGCGGTAAGCCGAGCTGCCTCGGGAAACCACTGATCCCAGCAAATCAGCGTACCGATCTTTCCGGCCGAGGTATCAAAAACTTTAAATCCGGTGTCGCCCGGCGAGAAGTAGTACTTTTCGTAAAAACCTGGATCATCCGGAATGTGCATTTTCCTGTAGAGTCCTGCCAGAGAACCGTCCTGCTCAATCACCGCCATGGTATTGAAGTAGACTCCGGGTGCTCTCTTTTCGAAAAATGGAAGCAAAATCACCACCTTCAGCTCCTTTGCGAGAGCACAGAAACGATCGGTAAGTGGTCCGGGAACCGGTTCAGCCCAGTCAAAAAACTTCCTGTCGATCTCCCGGCAGAAGTAGGTAGTTTGAAAAAGCTCTTGAAGCGCGATCAGTTCGGCACCATCGGCAGCTGCTTTTCGGATCAGTGAGACTGCTTTTTCACTGTTTGATGAGGGATCTTCGGAACAGGCGTATTGAATTGCTGAAAATTTCACTTGTAACAGATTAAATGAGGTATTTACGGATGAGGTTTTAAAAAAAGAATGTAACCAATTTGAAATTGAATCCCATTTTAGCTGATGAGCCAATCAGGGATTAAAAGGTTTAAAAAAGCGCTTTTTCTTTCATAATAAGGGCTGAAAGCCCTAACTTTGGGCACGTTTTAAAACAGTGTTTACAAATTGTGATTTTTAAAGCAGGCACTGCAGAAAAAAAGAGTACTTTCGGTAGTATTAATATTCAAAGAAAAACAGACATTTTTAAATGAACACCGATTACCAAAAACAACCAAAAAGTAAATTCGGACTGGACTATCTGGGGCTAAAAAATCACAAAGAGGCACTTTGGAATTTGAACCCCGCCGAACTTTACGAACAGGCTATTTGCAACGGAGAGGCATCATTAACCAACAAGCATGCACTGCTTGTACATACCGGGCAGTATACCGGACGCTCACCAAAAGATAAATTTACGGTTGAGGAGCCTTCAACCAAAGATGATATCGACTGGGGTGGGTTCAATCAGCCAATTTCTTCCAAGGTTTTCGACAATCTCCACAAGAAGGTGGCCAACTACCTGACCGATAAAAAACTATATGTCAAAGACCTCCACGCCGGTGCCGATCCCAAGCACCGGCTGAATGTTCGTGTAGTGAGTGAGGCAGCCTATCACGCTCTCTTCGCTCACAATATGTTCATCAACCCTAGTGATGAGGATTTGAAGGATCATGAACCTGGATTCACCGTTTTGGCTGCACCAAAATTCAAAGCTGATCCGGAAAAAGATGGTACACGATCCACTACCTTTATTCTATGCAGTTTAGAAAAAAGGATAATTCTGATCGGTGGAACCCTCTACTCCGGCGAAGTGAAAAAGGGAATTTTCGCTGTACTGAACTACCTGCTGCCAAAGAAGAATATCATGGCCATGCACTGTTCAGCCAATATGGATAACAATGGAAAAACTGCTGTCTATTTCGGTCTTTCCGGAACGGGAAAAACTACTCTCAGCGCAGATTCCGACAAGATTCTGATTGGGGATGATGAGCACGGTTGGAGCGACGACGGCATCTTCAACTTTGAGGGCGGCTGCTACGCAAAGACCATCAACCTCTCTCCTGAACAGGAGCCGGAGATCTACAAGACCACTCAGATGCCTGGCACCATTCTGGAAAATGTGGTAATCAACAAAGATCGTGAACCCGACTTTGATGATGACTCTCTCACTCAGAATACCCGATGCGCCTATCCAATCTCATTTATTCCAAATGCGAGCGATACAGGTATTGGCGGACACCCTGAGAATGTAATTTTCCTCACCGCTGATGCTTTTGGCGTACTCCCTCCCATCTCCAAACTCACACCTGAGCAGGCGATGTACCACTTCATTAGTGGTTACACGGCCAAAGTTGCGGGAACCGAACGGGGTGTAACCGAACCACAGGCTACTTTTTCTGCCTGTTTTGGAGCACCATTTATGCCGCTGCATCCAACTGTCTATGCAGAGCTGCTTGCAGAAAAAATTCGAAAGCACAACTCAAGAGTATGGTTGGTAAACACCGGCTGGACCGGCGGACTCTATGGCGAAGGCTCCCGGATGAAGCTGAGTCACACCCGAAAGATGCTTAGCGAAGCGATTGCGGGCAATCTTGACAGTGTAACATTCGAAACAGAGCCTGTATTTGGCCTGCAGATTCCAACGGCTGTTGATGGCGTTCCGACCAACGTATTAAACCCGAGAAACAGTTGGAAAGACAAGGCGCAGTACGACAAAAAAGCTGCCGAACTGGCCAACATGTTTAAGACCAACTTTGAAAAGTTCTCAGATCACGCCAGTGATGAGATCCTGAATGCCGGACCAAAGCTGTAATCCGGACATCTTCAAATTTGATCAAACCCGGTTCTTTATAGAGCCGGGTTTTTTTATTTCATTCGGACAGAATATTAAGAATTGGTTGTGGCGAATTGAGAAGTCTGGTAGTAAATATTATTGTCGATAATCAGTATACTCAGGATTTTATCAATCAGGTATACCATTTCTTGCTCCATCAGCCAAAGAAAAAATACGGGCTTTGAACACTCCTCCATTTCAATTAATCATACTCCTTTCCACAGGCGATTAAGTTCCTTACCTTTACGTTACTATACAATTTGGGACATTAACGGGTCATAAAACCTTACTTTCTGACATCCGGCCATCAGCTGAAAACGATTTTAATTAAATGAACACTATCACGATTCCCGATTTCAATCAAACCATTCCGATCGATAAAATAGGTGTGGAAGAGCGTGTTTCGCGCCTGAACAAACGGAGTATCAAGAAAGAGTCGAAAATGCAGGCGCTCAAACTTGCCCTGAGTATGATCGACCTTACCACCCTTGAAGGAAAGGATTCCGAAGGCAAGGTGATTCAGATGTGCAGAAAGGCGAGAGTTCCCCACGCTTCCAGACCGGATCTCCCATCTGTAGCAGCTGTATGCGTCTACCCAACTATGGTGGCCACAGCCAAGAAAGCTCTGGAAGGCACCAATATCAATGTTGCCAGTGTATCCACAGCATTTCCATCGGGCATGGCACCTCGTCAGGTTAAACTTGACGACACCCGTTTTGCGGTGGATCAGGGTGCTGACGAGATCGACATGGTTATCTCGCGGGGAGAATTCCTGAAAGGGAACTACAACTATATTTTTGATGAAATTGCCGAGATCAAGGAGGCGTGCGGTGATGCTCATCTGAAGGTGATTCTTGAAACCGGTGAGCTCGAAACGTATGAAAATGTACGCAAAGCGAGTGATATTGCGATGTATGCAGGTGCCGACTTTATAAAAACCTCGACCGGGAAGATCTCTCCTGCCGCTACCCAGCCTGTGACACTCGTAATGCTCGAGGCGATCCGGGATTTTTACAGAGATACGGGAATTATGGTGGGAATGAAACCGGCTGGTGGCATCCGCAAGGCCAAACAGTCCCTTCAATACCTGGTACTGGTGAAGGAGACTCTCGGTGCGGCATGGCTAACACCGGAGTGGTACCGTTTCGGGGCTAGCTCACTCACCAACGATCTCCTGATGCAAATTATCAAGCAGGACACCGGTGTATACCAAAATCCTGACTACTTCTCAGAAGATTAACCTCGCCAAAGGAATTAGAAAAGAAAGAAAAGATTTAACGAAAGCAATTATGGCTGACCAAACCCAACAGAATACCGCTGAGATTAAGGATGAGCCTTCAAAAAAACCAACTTCTCCAAATGCCGACCTGAAGCTCGATTTCAACTCATTCTGGGAGTATAGTGCTGCACCGGAGAGCAGTGATTTTGTTGAGATCCGTAAATCCTACGATCACTACATCAACGGCAACTTCACCGCTCCGGAGAAGGACCGAACCATGAAGAGTATCAATCCGGCTACTGAGGAGGTTCTGACCGAATTTGCAGAGGGAACCAGCGAAGATGTGGACAAAGCTGTTAAAGCCGCACGAAAGGCCTACAACAAAACCTGGAGTAAGCTATCCGGAAGGGAGCGCGGAAAGTATATCTATCGCATCGCAAGGATCATTCAGGAGAAAGCGCGCGAATTGGCCATTATTGAGTCGATGGACGGTGGAAAGCCGATCCGTGAGTCCCGCGACGTTGACATCCCATTGGCCGCAGCATACTTCTTCTACTACGCCGGCTGGGCCGATAAGCTCGATTACGCTTTTCCCGGTCGCAAGACGGAACCGGTTGGCGTATGCGGACAGATCATACCGTGGAACTTCCCCTTGCTGATGCTCTCCTGGAAGATCGCCCCTGCCCTGGCAGCGGGTAACACGGTGATTCTCAAACCCGCTGAGTCTACCCCGATAACAGCTCTTAAGTTTGCCGAGATCTGCAGCGAAGCGGGTCTTCCTGACGGAGTTGTGAATATCGTTACCGGTGCTGGCCAGACAGGTTCAGCCATCGTGAATCACCCCGACATTGATAAAATTGCTTTTACAGGTTCCACCGAGGTGGGTAAAATCATTCAAAAATCGCTGGCCGGAACCGACAAGAAGTTCACCCTGGAGCTGGGTGGAAAGGGACCAAATATCGTTTTTGAAGATGCTTCCGTAGATCAGGCCGTTGAGGGAATCATCAACGCCATCTTTTTTAATCAGGGGCACGTCTGCTGTGCAGGATCCCGGCTTCTTGTTCAGGAAGGGATTGCAGAGCGCCTGATTGGCAAGCTGAAGGATCGGATGGAGACATTGATTGTAGGTGACCCACTGGACAAGAATACGGACGTTGGTGCGATTAACTCAAAGGCACAGCACGAACGCATCAAGGAGTATCTCGATATCGGTGTTAGCGAAGGTGCAACCATGTTTCAGACCAACGGATCTGTCCCTGAAAAAGGGTATTTCTGCAAGCCTACTCTCTTTACCGATGTTGGCCAAAGCAACCGTATTGTACAGGAAGAGATTTTCGGCCCCGTTCTAACCGTTCAGACATTCAGAACGCCGGAAGAAGCCGTTCAGAAAGCAAACAACACACCCTATGGACTTGCCGGCGGTATCTGGACCGACAAGGGTTCCAAGATCTTTAAAGTGAGCCAAAAAGTGCGTTCAGGGGTTGTGTGGGCCAATACCTACAATAAATTTGATCCAACATCCCCTTTTGGAGGGTACAAAGAGAGCGGTGTGGGACGAGAAGGAGGCCTTCACGGGCTCTACCCTTACGTCAACTTACTACCCTCCTGATCTGAACCGATCGATCCCAAATTTTAAGCAAGCTGATTAAACAAGATTATGCCAGACAGAATTGAAGTCCTTAAAACATACAAAACCTATGTTGGTGGTAACTTCCCGCGGAGTGAATCGGGGCGTACCTATCCCGTAAATAACCGGGATGGTGAAAACATCGCCAACGCCTGCCGCTGCACCCGTAAGGATGTAAGGGATGCGGTTGGAACGGCCCGATCGGCCTTTGGCGGATGGAGTTCCCGGTCAGCCTACAACCGTGGCCAGATCCTCTATCGCATTGCGGAGATGCTCGAAGGTCGCAAAGATCAGTTTACTGAGGAGCTGGAAAAAGCGGGCCTGAAGAGAAAAGACGCACTGCGGGAAGTGGAGCTCTCGATAGACCGCCTTATCTATTTTGCCGGCTGGACCGACAAGTATCCGCAGGTCTTTGGAACCGTGAACCCTGTAGCAAGCTCACACTTTAATTTCAGCTCTCCTGAGGCAACCGGTGTTGTTGGAATCATTCTGGATGATTCCTCTAACCTACTCTCTCTCATATCAACAATGGCTCCAGTTATTGCTGGAGGGAATGTCTGTGTTGTGATCGCTCCCGAGAAGCAGCCCCTCTCAGCCATCAGTTTCGGTGAGGTACTGCACGCCTCAGATGTTCCCGGCGGCGTGGTTAATATCCTTTCAGGGTTCCGTGATGAAGTGATAGATACTCTGTCTGGCCATATGAACGTTAATGCGGTGCTTAACACCGTGGATAATCCTGAAGTGAGGAAACTTATTGATGAGAATGCATCTATAAGCGTGAAGCGAGTGAAACATCTGCCAGTCGAAAGCTGGAGTGATGAATCACTTGAAAATCCATACCTGATAATCGATTTTCAGGAAACAAAAACCACCTGGCATCCCGTTGGTGTATAATGAAATTTGCTAAGACATTTATGGGCGTACTCTTATCCCTGCTGCTCCTATGGAGTTGTGCAACTCCTGAATCTGTAGCGGACGATGACGATCCCGACCGCCGTGCTGAATCACCCTACACGGAGAGACCGGAAGCGGATGAGGAGGAGTTCATTCCTGATGAACTGGATGAATTCGATCGTCTACTGTACGACTACAGAAGTGATCTTACCGACCGGTTCGACAATCTTCAGCACGATATTCCTGAGATCTTCACACGTGAGATTGTAAGAGACGATAGTGATGTAGATCAGTTTGCCGGATACCGTGTTCAGATTCTCTCCACAAGAAGCGTTACCGAAGCAGACACTACCCGCGACAACTTTGTCGCCTGGGCCGATACCACTATGTATGGTTATCAGCCCGACGCCTATGTCATTTTTCGGCAGCCCTACTACAGGGTGAGAGCCGGTGACTTCCACAGCAGAGATATGGCGATTGAGTTCTCCAGGCTGATTAAGAACCACTTCCCTAATGCATGGGTGGTACACGACAGGGTTGAGCCCGATCTGGTGCCATCAGATACAACCGATATACGATTCCGGGAACCCGGCGATGCTTTGATTCCTGTTGATTCAGAGCTGATCGAAGAGGTTCTTGAAGAGTCTCGCAATGACGGTTAAACGTCTGTTTATCTACTTATCTGTTTAAACCGGAGTAGCGAGCTGTTTTTCGGGTAATGCCTGCTGATAGAATTTTGGCAGATCCGAATATACGGACGCTCTTTTTCGCCCTGGTGATTGCCGTATAGATCAGCTCCCTGGTAAATACGGGATTCTCCTCTTTTGGCAACAGGAAGTTGACCCTCTCAAATTCCGATCCCTGGCTCTTGTGCACGGTCATAAAATAGGCCGGTGTGTAGTTTCTGAGCTGCTCCGGGCGGAATGGCTTAAGTCGATCTCCACTCTCTATCCACACCTTGTAAGATCCATTCTCTTCCCTTAGGCAGGCACCGGTATCACCGTTAAAAATTCCCAGCCGGTAGTCGTTTTGAGTGATCATCACAGGTCGTCCATGATACCACTCTCCACGGCGAGTCTGCCTCACCGATGCCGGCAGCCGATCCTCAAGTGCGCGATTGAGCCGTTCGCTTCCTGCGGGGCCTCTGCGAAGAGAAACGAGCCATCCCTCCTCTTTTTGCTGGCGGATCATCTCCTTCGGATCATCTAATTTTAGTGAATTGACCATTCGTCCGGACAGCCTGTTGAGCAGTGCCCCCACATTTTCCTTATCCTCATAGTTAAATGGTTGAAACTCCAGCTCATCACTCTCATCCACAACCTGAAGAATCTCTTCAGGTGATGAGCCCCCTTCAAGTACAAGAGCCGAGAGACGCCCGATTCCTTTTTCAGGATCGAATCGATAGCTCCGCGTAAGATATGAGACTGAGTCCTGCAGGGTATCGATATTCTTATCCTCAACGACGTTCTCTATCCCCATCTTATTCAGGAACCGGGCTGTCGATGTTGAAAACCGATTCTCCTGCTTCCTGCAGAGATCGGCAAAAACAGAGCCTGCCTCCACTGAGGCGAGCTGATGCCGGTCTCCCAGCAGAATCAGCCTTGTCTTGCTTGATGTGTGTGAGACCAGTCGATGCATCATTGTGAGGTCGATCATGGATGCTTCATCAACCACAATCAGATCATATCGAAGCTCCTTCTTTTCGGGTTCCGGCAGCAAACCCCTTTGGCGGGTTCCACTCAGCAGTCGATGAACCGTTACCGCCTCTTTTGGA
>JAFIFA010000178.1 GCA_020832225.1 Balneolaceae bacterium | reverse complement strand
TGCTTGGCACCTCCACCATAATACCGAACGCCACATGGCCGGGATCAATGCCTTTAATCTTTAATGCCGATCGAACCTGATTTACCACTCCCTTCACCTCTTCAATCTCCTCAATTCCTGTGATCATAGGAACCAACAGAGAAATTCGCCCCGGAAAGCGCGCCGCTGTTCGCAAAATCGCTTCAATCTGATTGCTGAGTAGTTCTCTCTTATCAAGAAGCATCCGGATTCCCCTCCAACCCAGAAATGGGTTTGCCTCCTCATCCGCATTATCCAGAAGCTTATCCCCGCCGGCATCAAAGAGACGGATGGTCACCCTGTCATTGCCGGAAGCTTTCATCACTTCAGAGTAGAATTCAACCTGATCATCCACATTAAACTCATGTTTCTGAAACAGTATGGTCTCTGTGCGTAGAAGGCCAACACCCTTTGCTCCTTTCTCCGCTATGCGTGGAAGCTCCTCCAGAAACTCCACATTGGCCCTCAGGGAGAATGGTTCTCCGCATCCGGTTTCCTGTGGTGATTGCGTGATCTCACGTTCTGCCTTAAGCTCCCGCAGGCTCTCCTCCATTCGTTTCTCAAACTCCTGCTCCTCGTCTAACGATGGATTGACGATTACCGTACCGTCTGAACCATCCATCAGAGTGGGCATTCCGTTTTCAATTCCGGTCTGTTTCCAGGTGAGCCCAACCACGCATGGAATTCCGAGCGACTGAGAAAGAATAACTGCATGAGAGGTAAGCCCACCCTTCTGAATAACGATACCCGATATTTTCGTGCGGCTCAGCTCAACCATAACCGTGGGAGGAATTTCGGTAGCAAAGACTACATCCCCCTCTTCTACAGAAATTTGCTGCCGATTTTGCTGTGTAATCCCGATAAGCTGATCCCGAATCGACTCGATATCGACGGTTCGCTCTTCGGCCCAGTTGGCCCCTGCGTTTGCCATCAGGCTGATATAGTCATTAAATGTAGAGTAGATGGCAAAAACGACGTTGAGCCGTTTCATCCGTATTTTCTGTTCAATAGCCCGCTGAAGTTCGGGGTCGAGAAGTGTCTGGATCTGCGCCTCGATAATATCCGCCACATCCTTCTCATGGGTTTGCTTTTTGAGCAGCTCAAATTCACTCTTCAGAGCTGAAATTCCCTTTTCAAGCTTTTTGATATGGAGTTCAATATCCGACTCCTGAATCTTTTCCGGGTTAACCACCTGTTTCCGGTCTTCCAGTATCCGGGCCGGACCAATACCAATTCCGGGCGATGCCGCTTTTCCTCTAAAGTGACGAGATGACCTGAAGACACTCATTCACTCTCTGTTTTAAATTTCTCTTCAAACAGGCGTGAGATCGTCTCCGCAGCCTCCTCTTCGTCCGGACCATCAAAAATCAGGTCCATTTCAGCTTCATACTCGGCAGCCAGAGTCATCACACCCAGAATGCTTTTCCCATTTACCTTATATCCATACATGCTGATGTAAAAGTCACATTCAAATCGTGAAGCCACTTTTACCAATACTGATGAGGGGCGAGCGTGCAGCCCCGACTCGTTCAACACCTTAACCTTCTTTGTAACCATCTGTCTTTTTATGTGACATCAATGTTATCACGATTATTTTTGATCGTTACAAAATAGGAAAAATGAGTGTACTCATTGTGAAAGAATAGTTTCACTTCTCAACACATTGAACCAAACCACCCCTTCCTTAGAAAATGAAATGGATAAAGGAGTTCGTAATAGAGATAAAGATCCCATAGATCAGAGCCCACCAGAAAGAGCGAATCTCAAAGCCATCTATCATGTTGCTAATCAGCATCAAAATCCACGCATTCAGAATCGGGATAAAGAGCCCGAGTGTAAGAATGATAAGTGGCATAGAGAGGAAAAGCAGAATCGGTTTAATAAGCAGATTCACCACTCCCAGCAGAAATGCTGCCGCCAAAGCGGTAATCACCGATTTTATTTTGACACCCTGAAGCATCAGGGATCCCGCATAAATTATAAGTGTATTAATCAGGAATGATTGGATCATAGCCAGCTCTTTTCGTTACCTTTCTCATCAATACGCAGACGACAGAAAAAAGTTTAGCCATGACGCTGATTACCTCTACCTCATTTGATCATCTCACCTCTGAACAGCTTTACAAGGTGCTTAAGCTGAGGCAGGATGTTTTTATCATTGAACAGGATTGCATCTATGAAGATATTGACAATTTGGATCAGCAGTCGATCCACCTCTTGCTGATGGATGGAGAGAAACTGGCTGCATATTCGCGAATCGTGCCGGCAGATGTGAAGTATAGTGAGCCCTCCATTGGGCGTATTATCTCATCTTCCGACTATCGCAGAAAAGGACTGGGCAGGGAGATTGTTCAGCACTCACTCAACTTTTTAAGAGATCGTGGTGAGTCGGTAGCCCGAATAGAAGCACAGGCACATTTACAGGATTTCTACAGTAGCTTTGGATTTGAACCGGAAGGTGAGATTTACGATCTGGACGGGATCCCCCATATCGAGATGTTGATCCATCTATAAGGTAAACTCTTCCTTCATCCTCTGAACCTCTTCAATGGAGCGGGACGCCTCCTCGCGAAGTTGGTTAATCAGATTCCTGATCTCCTCTTGATCATCGGCACTCCCCTCCCGACCGGCTATCTCCAGCTTGAGGGAAAGCTCGTACCCCACCTCCCTGTTCATATAGTTGAAGGTTGGTTTCAAGGTGTGTGCCAGTTTGGACATCTCCAGATATTCGCCCTGCTCATATTTTTCCTCGATCTCCCTGAATAGTTCCGGCGTTTGGCTGATAAACACCTCCATCATCTGCAGCATCAGTTCGGGTTCACCATCGGTAAGCTCCACCAGATTGCTCAATTTATGGTTACTCAATAGATCTGAATATTCAGTCTCAACCGGTTTCTCCGTTATAGCCGCGGTAACTTTTTCGATCAACTCATTTTTAGAGAACGGCTTGGCGATAAAATCGACCATGCCCGCCTCCTGGCACTTAATGATATCCTGTTCCCTTACGGTGGCCGTGATAGCGATTACCGGTATATCCCTTTTTTCACTATCCAACTGTCGAATTTGCCGTGTTGCCTCCAGTCCATCCATCCCAGCCATATTGAGATCCATCAAAATCGCTGAATAGTTGTTTTCTGCCAAAAGCTCCAATGCAGACTCTCCATCCTCGGCTTCATCAATATTGCAGCCAAGCCTGGTTAGAATACTCTCAATAATTTTCCGGTTCACCGGATAGTCATCCACAACCAGAATGGAGTGGCCATTTAGATCGGCAGGGTTACTGTTACCTGAATCAGACAAGTTATTCACCTTAGTTGCTATTTCACTATATTCCCTGAACGGTGAAAACTCTTGCCAGATTGTGTACAACGAAGGGGAAAATAGTATTGAATCCCCGTTGCCGGGCAGAGCTTTGTCCTTTCACAGACACAGGAATACCGTTTATATTGGCAATGGGGATTCAATGTGCAAATGGGGGCTTTTATTTAGCCCGTAAAAATCACAATCGCAATAACTACGAGGAGCGCTACTTTAAATAGCAGGTTTTTCCAGTTTTTCATTTCTGAGAACACTTTTTTGAACAATTTGGGGGTTTATAGACGGGAAAAGTATGTAACCATTTCTCACGCCAACTTCAAGTTATCCACATCAATAATTTTGCTAAAAGCCACATTTATTTTAACCGGATATCTGTAAAAAAGAGTCTTTTGGAAGCGATTTGTTACAAAAAAGTGGGAAAAAATCGAAGTTATCCACAAATTTATTCACATCACTCCAGCTTACGTCCCTGAAGCCTGCGGGAGTTACCCACTACGTTTATTGAACTTAACGCCATAGCGACCTCTGCCAGAACCGGATGCATCCATCCGATCATCGCAACCGGGATCATCACAACGTTGTAAAAAAAGGCCCAGAAGAGATTCTGTCTGATTTTTTTGAACGTCATTTCTGAGAGATTCACTGCCTTAATCACCCCATCCGGGTTTCCATCAATCAGAATAATACTGCCCGATTCAATGGCAATATCTGTACCGGTACCAAGTGCGATACCTACATCAGCTTTTGATAGCGCCGGAGCGTCGTTCACCCCGTCTCCAACCATGGCCACAACCTCTCCCCGCTCCTGCAGTTTTCCGATTGCTTCCGCCTTTTCATCCGGTTTCACTCCTGCAATCACCTCATCAATCCCCGCCTCTGCGGCAATCTCTTCAGCTACCCGCTGCTGATCGCCTGTCAGCATCACGGTTTTAAACCCGCGCCGGTGAAGCTCTTCAATCATTCCGGGCGTCTCATCCTTCAGCGTATCGGTGATGCCGCAAACAGCGCTTACCACTCCGTCGGAAACGAGATAGAGGGTTGTCACTCCTCTCTCCATCATCTCCTCCGCTTTCGCTTTCGCCTCCTTATCAGGCTCAATGGAAAATTCCCTGAGCATATCGGGATTTCCTGCAAGCACCTTTTTACCGTTGATCGTCGCCTTCACCCCCATTCCGGTAAACGACTCAAAATCGGTCGCTTCAGGGAGGTCATCTTCACCAGTATACGCCAATATAGCCCGCCCGATCGGGTGTTCGGAATCTTTCTCGAGCGCCGCCATCTCTTTTTTCAAAGTCTGCTCATCACCCTTCAGCGTGATCCATTCGGTCACCTCAGGCTCACCGCGTGTTAACGTGCCGGTTTTGTCAAATACGAAGGTGGTTACCTCCTGAAGTCGCTGAATTGCCTCACCTTTACGAACCAAAATTCCATTTTCAGCTCCGAGACCGGTACCCACCATAAGCGCGGTGGGTGTTGCCAGGCCAAGTGCACAGGGGCATGCAATCACCAGTACGGCCAGTGCCGCAAAAAAGGCCTGGCTCAGAGGCTCCAGATCGGTGATGATCCAGGGCAGTAGCTGATCGGCCCAAACCAAAATCGGACGCATCGTTTCTGGAATCAGAAACCAGACGACAAACGTAACCAGGGCGAGAACCAGAATCACCGGTACAAAAACAGAGGTTACCCGATCGGCAAACTCCTGAATCGGAATTTTTGATCCCTGCGCCTCCTCAACCATCTTAACCACACGGTTCAGGAATGTATCCTCACCAATTTCCGTGGCCTGAACCCTCATCGATCCGGTAGTATTTACCGTGCCGCCAATCACTTTATCTCCCTTTTGACGCAGAACCGGCATCGACTCTCCGGTTACCATTGATTCATCAACAGATCCTTTACCATCCACCACATTGCCATCCGTAGGGATCTTCTCTCCGGGACGTACAATCATCACATCCCCCTGGCGAAGTTCTTTCACGTCGAGCTCCATCTCTTCACCGTTTCGAACCACGCGTGCTGTTTTGGCCTCCAGCGTCAGCAGTTTTGTGATGGCGTCGGATGCGCGGCCCCTCGCTTTCGTTTCGATATAGCGACCGGTGAGATGAAAGGCCATGATCATCGCGGCAATTCCGGCAAAGCTGTAGAACTGTGATGCGTAGAGTCCCAGTTCGTAGCCCAGGGCCATAAAACCGGTAAGCAGAGAGGCCGCCGTACCGAGTGCGATCAGCACATCCATATTGGGGGTAAGATTCCGGCTCGACTTCAGCGCGCTGATCAGCGTCTGCATACCGGGCCCGAAGAGTACATAGGATGCACCGGCAACCATTGCGAGTTCCATCACCAGGTGGGGAGTGAGATGAATTCCCAGTACCATATCGATAAACATCCAGAGCATGAGCGGTATAGTAACCACCCAGCTCCTGAACATGCGACCCTTTGCGGCGGAGAGCTTCTCCTCCTCCCTCTTCCGCTTCTCCTCTAACTTATTTACGGACTTTTTTTTTCACCCCTTACTTCATACCCCGCACTGCGGATCGCCTCCGCCAGCTCCTCGGTCGTAATTTCACCCGGCTCAAAATCAACAAAGGCCTTCTCAGCAGCCAGATTTACGTTGGCGGATATTACTCCCTTCTGTCTGCTCAGTGATTTTTCCACGGCAGAGGAGCAGCCCGTACAGCTCATTCCTCCCACATCGAACGTAACGGATTCACTGGGTGACTCTTCAACCTCGTAGCCCGCTTTCTCCACCGCTTCCCGAACTTTCTCCATCGGGAAGTGGTCGTTTTCACTCTCTATAAGCGCGCTTTCGGTTGTGAGTTGAACCGAGGCGGATTTCACTCCTTCTGCGGAGTTCAAAGCTTTCTCCACCGACTGCACGCATCCGGCACAGTGCATACCTTTTATTTGAATCTGCTTCTTCATCGATTACCTGTCTCTATTCGTATTGATTGCGATTAGAAGTTAAGCACTGTGGCTCAGAAGGGTGTTACAGTACGGAATCGGGGATGTGTAAAATTTTTGGATCGTTCTTAACGATCAGAGAGAGTCGAGAGAGATGCGATCGTTCCGGTTCTTCTTGCGATACTGGGTAACGGTCATACCCGTCACTTTTTTGAACTGGTTGGAGAGATATTGAACACTGCTGTAGTTTAGCTTCCAGGCAATTTCGCTCAGTGTCCATTTACGGAACTGTAGCAGCTCCTTAACCCGCTCAATTTTCAGGCGAATAAGATGGTTCTCAATCGTTTCGCCCGTAGCTTCGGAGAAAACCTTGCTGAGATAGGAGTAGTTGTAGTGGTTCTTCTCGGAGACGTAAACGGAGAGTTTTTCGGGATGCTCACTCTCCTCGAGATGCCGGATGTAGCCCGCCAGGGCTCCCTTTACCAGGGTAACCAGCTCCGTCTCCCGGTCAAAGACCAGTTCAAACCCCTTGTCGCTCAAACTCTGACCGAACTTCTCCTGTTCGCCATCAGTGAGCGGGCGGGTAAGTTCAACCGAACCGAGCTCTACTGAGCTTACGGGGAGCTTTAAACCGGCCGCGATATCTGAAACGGACTCCAGACATCTCGGGCAAACCATATTTTTTACGGAGAGTTTCATACTTAGTGAACATGTTGTGAACCCGAATCCGTTTCCCTTCTACTCTACGGTAACGCTCTTGGCCAGATTACGCGGCTGGTCCACATTACAACCGCGATTTACGGCGATGTAATAGGAGAGCAGCTGAAGCGGAATCACGGTCAGAAGCGGTGAAAAACAGTCTTTCGTGGAGGGAATGGAGATCGAAAATTCAGAGAGATCTTTCACTTCACTATTCTCGCTATTCATGATTGAGATAATACGGCCCTTTCTCGCCTTCACCTCTTCAATGTTGGAAACCATCTTATCGTTGGTGTGATCGGTTGCAGCGATCACTACAACCGGCATCATCTCGTCAATCAGGGCGATCGGGCCATGCTTCATCTCCGCTGCCGGGTATCCTTCAGCGTGAATATAGGAGATCTCCTTCAGTTTAAGGGCGCCCTCGAGCGCAACGGGGAAGTTGTAGCTTCTTCCGAGATAGAGGAAGTTCGGGGCATAAGTAAAGAGTTTCGCCATATCCTGCGTCACATCATCGCAACCCTTTAAGATTTGATCCACCTTGTCTGGTATAGCGGCCAACTCGCGGATATACTCTTTCGCCTGCTTTTTGTTGATATGACCTTTTTCAATTCCCAATTTCAGTGCCATCATGGTGAGCACAACAACCTGTGCCGTAAAGGCTTTGGTTGAAGCCACCCCTATTTCAGGTCCTGCGTGGGTAAAGACACCGGCATCGGTTTCGCGTGATATGGTTGAACCCACCACGTTACAGATTCCGAGAACCATCGCGCCACGCGCCTTTGCCTCTCGAAGCGCAGCCAGTGTATCAGCGGTCTCGCCACTTTGTGAAATCACCAGCATCACATCACCCTCACCGATCAACGGATCCCTGTAACGGAATTCCGATGCATACTCCACTTCAACAGGAGTTTTAGCAAGGTGTTCAAACAGGTACTCTCCAACCAGGCCAGAGTGCCAGCTTGTACCGCAAGCGGCGATCACAATTCTCTTTGCATTCACCAGGTCGTCCATCACCTCTGCGATACCGCCAAGCTGAATGGTCCCATTTTTTTCGTTGATCCGTCCACGAAGACAGTCGGCAATCGACCGAGGCTGCTCAAAAATCTCTTTTAGCATGAAGTGGGGATAACCCGCCTTCTCAATCGCATCGAGGCTGATCGCCAATTCGTGAACCTCCTTGGTCAGTGCCACATCGTCGATCGTCTTAACCTCATAACTGTTCGCGTCCACAACGGCCATCTCACCATCATCCAGATAGACCACCTTGTTGGTGTACTCAACTATCGGTGAGGCGTCGGAAGCGATGAACATCTCATTTTCGCCAATTCCAAGAAGCAGCGGAGAACCTTTTCGCGCAATGTAGATTTTGTCAGGTGTATCCAGGTTTACAATTGCCAAACCATAGGTACCCACAATCTGCTTGAGAGTGAGCTGAATCGCCTGCTCAAAGGTGATCTTATCCGAACCGGTATAGATCTCTTCGATCAGCTGTGCGATAATTTCGGTATCGGTCTGGCTGTGAAACGTGCGGCCGTTTTCAGTCAGTTTACGTTTAAGTGAGTTGTAGTTCTCAATAATCCCGTTGTGAACCACGGCAATGCGCCCCGATTCACTCAAATGGGGGTGGGAATTTACATCGTTTGGCTCACCGTGTGTAGCCCATCGGGTGTGGCCGATGCCGATATGCCCCTTGATCTCATTGGCCGCAAGGCTCTTTTCCAGATTGATCACCTTCCCTTTCCCTTTTTGAACCGACATCTCTCCATTCAGGATCGCCACTCCGGCCGAGTCGTATCCGCGATACTCAAGTCGTTTTAATCCCTTGACCAGAACATCACCCGCATCTCTTGTCCCTACATATCCTACAATTCCACACATAAAAAACTCTGTATTACTTTCTTTCTAAATTTTGGTATCTACTCTTTGACACATTCATGCCAATAAGCCAACTAATATAATGAATATACAATACTGTTTGTTCGAAGATGAATACTTAGAAAATTTTCATCCTCTTACACTTACGCGTCCACTTTACGACCTTCGCGTGGGTATCTTCACCCTGGCTGAAAAATGGCAACATGCTCTCAAGCAATCAGAAAACCTGACCGGACCTCTCCGCGAACACCTGAAAGGAGTCTTTAGCGAACCCACTGTTACAGCAGATACAAAGACCATAATTTGGCTAAATCCCCGTTTTATCCCGGATCCTGAACTCACCAAGAAGGTTTCGGCTCTTGACACGGGCTGGGCAATCACCTGTAATGGTTCACTTGTTGCAGCCGCCATCACACCCAAGCAACATAAAAGCTGGATTAAGAGCGGCCCCAAAGTGTCTGCCCTCAAAAGTGAGGAAATCCCAAAAGATGGGGTAACGATTCTCGAGAACAGCTGGGAGCTTTTTCAGATAAATGGAGCGCAGATCCGTGCCGACATTGTGCTCTCCGGAAAGATTCCTTACGGGAAGGAAGATATCTTTCCGCACACCATCTTCACCAACACCAACCAGATCTATATCGAAGAGGGTGCTACTATCGAGCCGGGAGCCATGCTTCTTGCCGATAACGGACCGATCTATATTGGAAAAAATGCGCACATCATGGCCAACTCTATCGTCCGCGGACCGTCTGCCATATGCGAGAAGTCCGTAATTAAAATGGGTGCCAAAATTTATGAAGACACCACCATCGGGCCGGTCTGCAAGGTGGGTGGAGAGATCGCAAACACCATCTTCCATAGCTATTCAAACAAAGCTCATGATGGTTACTGCGGGAATTCAGTGTTTGGTCAGTGGTGCAATCTTGGTGCCGACACCAACACCTCCAATCTGAAGAACAACTACAGCACCGTGAAGGTATCAGACTGGAAAACCGGAAGGGAGAGTGACACCGGTCAGCAGTTTATCGGAACCATTATGGGCGACCACAGCAAAACCGGTATCAACTCCATGCTCAACACGGGCACGCTTTGCGGTGTCTGCTGCAATCTTTTTTCTGATGGATACCCACCCAAATTCGTCCCCTCTTTTAGTTGGGTGAGCGGACAAAATATCGTCCCCTATCACTTCGAAAAGGCTATTGAGGCGATGGGACGCATGATGGATAGGCGATCGGTGGAGTTAACACCGGCTTATAAACGGATGATGCAGGCGATATTTGACTCCACGAGTTTTTAGGGGTGCAGGTTGCGAGTTACAGGTTACAGGTTGCAGGTTACAGGGTGTTGATGCCTAAATACGGTTGACGTTTCCTTGCGCTCTAAATCCTTTTAACTTTTCCTGCGTGAGCAGCCCCAAAACATCGGGGACTTTTCCCTTTTCACTAATCATCAGTTCAACAATAAAATAATTAGCTTTTGCACAACTCGTCCAAAATCGGATTCTGGCTGGGTATCATTCTCTTCGCAATCACACTGGTTCTGCCGGCACCGGGCGATCTCGATCCTGTGGCATGGAGAACAGCGTCGGTTGCGATTCTGATGGCTATATGGTGGATCAGCGAAGCGATCCCCATCTTTGCCACTGCACTTCTGCCTATTGTACTTTTCCCGGTACTCGGGATTGCCCCGATTTCGGACACAACAACCCCTTATGCCAATCCCCTCATCTTTCTCTTTATGGGGGGCTTTATCATCGCAATTGCCATGCAGAAGTGGAGTCTCCACAGGCGGATTGCCCTGCGGATTGTTCACATGGTGGGCACCAAACCATCCTCTATTATCATCGGATTCATCATCGCATCCGCATTTTTGAGTATGTGGGTAAGCAATACTGCTACCGCTCTCATGATGCTGCCGATTGCCATATCCGTGCTGCAGTTTGCCGAAAAAAAGTCGGGTGAAGAGCCTGCAAAAATTACCAATTTTGAAATCGTACTGGTTCTATCCATAGCCTACGCCTGCAACATCGGAGGGATAGGCACCCTGATCGGCACTCCACCAAACGCCCTGATGGCCGGTTTTATACTGGAAAACTACGGGGTTGAGATCAGCTTTGCCCGGTGGATGATGGCAGGTATTCCGTTGGTTCTGATCATGCTGCCACTAATGTACTACATCCTTAGCCGGTTTGTCTTTCCTGTAAAAATGAAAGAGCTCCCCGGGGGTAGCGAAGTGATTACCAGTCAGATCAAAGAGATAGGAAACATCACGGTTCCGGAAATAAGAGTGGCCATAGTCTTTTCCGCTACAGCTTTGTTTTGGATGTTCAGACCAATCCTCAGTGATTATCTGCCCGGTCTCTCTGATGCAGGAATCGCCATTACTGCCGCAGTGATACTTTTTCTGATCCCATCAGGTGGTGGACAGAACAGTCAGCTTCTGCGATGGACCGACCTCAGCGACCTCCCCTGGGGTATATTGATACTCTTTGGTGGCGGATTGAGCCTCGCCATGGCGATTACCTCATCCGGCCTTGCCGCCGCCATTGGTGAGGCAGTGAGTGGGCTCGACCTGCTGCCGCTTGTGATTCTGATCTTCATCGTGGTGCTGATCGTCGTATTCCTTACTGAGATAACAAGCAATACCGCTACAGCCGCAGCCTTTTTACCGATCCTGGCATCCACAGCAATTGGCATTGGCCAAGACCCGCTTTTATTTGTGATGCCGGCCGCGGTTGCAGCCAGTTGCGCGTTCATGCTGCCGGTAGCCACTCCACCAAACGCCATCATCTACGGAAGCGGGAAGATCTCCATCCCTCAAATGGCCAAGGTGGGATTATGGCTAAATATATCAGTTACCGTACTTCTGACCCTGGCTGCCTACACATTCTTCGCCTGGGCCTTTGGAGTTGAACCGGGCGTACTGCCCGAGTGGGCTCGGTAAGGATTGGTATTTGAGTGAAAAGTAAAAAGTTTGACCTCAAACGTTAGAGGGTAGACGTGAGATGTTCTCTATTCCAGCTTACGGGGTGGTTGTTCGGAGCATCTAAACAGTTCTACAGTTATACAGTTCTACAGTTCTACAGTTCTACAAAATTTGGTACAAGATAAGCACAACCCAAAATCCTGATTTCGCCCAGGCCAAACCTTCAACCAGTAACCTTCAACCAACAACCAGTAACCTAAAACCGACGCTGACTGATCCTCCGCTTCGCTCCGGTGCTGTCAGGTCTTGAATTATTTTCATCTTTCAGCTAAATCCCTACCCTTTCCACCTCTTAAACCCCTCAATAGCATCATACTCAGCCAGGCCAAGACGGTCGTAAAGTTTTGCCGTGTTGATGGTCTGTTCATCAGCCACCATCCAGAATTCTCGGCTGATGCTTCCAGGATATTTTGGCTGATCTTTTTGAGAGGCGTGCTTGAAGATAGCCCGTCGTTTTTTCATCCGTTCTCCCGGGCTAAGCGGCACCGCCATATCGATGTCGCTTACATCCCACTCCTGCCACACACCACGATAGAGCCAGACGTAGCAGTCTGAGAACCACTCCTCTTCTTTCAACTCATTGAGGGAGGTTTGTATGACGTCCCAGCAGATGCGATGGGTTCCGTGGGGATCGGAGAGATCGCCCGCCGCATAGAGCTGGTGCGGTTTCACATTGCGAATGAGATCACGAATCAGGCGAAGATCCTCCTCGCCGGGATCGTTCTTTTTGGCACGACCCGTTTCATAAAACGGCATCTCCAGAAAATGGATTCTCGACGGATCCACGCCCGAATAGCGGCAAGCCGCACGCGCCTCCGCCTTTCGGATCCGGGTTTTAATCTTCAGCATCTCATCGGAATCGGTATCACCCGGTTTCTTCTTCTCCACACCCTCCATCAGCTTACTAAAGAGCTGCTTCTCCTCCTCATCATCAGACCAGAGGGATACAAAATCGGCATAGCGAAGCGCCTCGTCATCATAAACTGAGATGTTGCCGCTGGTTTGATAGGCGATATGT
>JAFIFA010000177.1 GCA_020832225.1 Balneolaceae bacterium | reverse complement strand
AGCGTCAGTCGCTTGAAATAAGCCAATCATCCAGGATTTGATCGTTTATGAAGATGTTATCTGATACAAGTATCAGCCTTTTTTGTTCCGGACATGCCACTCGATCCACAGCTTCAGAGGCATCAAGCCACACATATCCGGTATGCTCTTCATCCAACAGAGGTTTATCATCTGCAGATAATTCGGCCGCAAATGCAGGTATTTGATGGACAGCATCAGACTTCGGTTCGTAAAATGTGTTTATGCTCGGAATCGTCCAAAAGCGTATTGGAGTCAGGCCGGTCTCCTCCTTCAGCTCTCTGAGAGCGCCCTCCCATCGCGTCTCTCCCTCTTTTACTTTACCACCAACCATCCGCCACTGGCCTGCGTATATCTTGCTACCCGCTCTTTTAAAGAGCAGAAACTCCGGAACACCATTTTTTATCCGGTAGGGGTAGCAATCAATCAGGCGTTTGGATGGCATAGTTAACCTATCTGCTCCTTAAAGTATTTGAGGGTGCGCTTCAGGCCTTCGCTGCGGCTTATGCGGGGTTCCCAGTTGAGAACTTTTTTTGCCTTGGTGATGTCGGGCTGACGGACCTGAGGATCATCGTGGGGAAGCTCTTCATGTATAATTTCACTTTTGCTGCCCGTAACTTCCAGAATCTCTTTGGCAAATTCGAGTATGGTTATCTCTTCAGGATTACCGATGTTCACCGGCTCAACCTCACTGCTAAGCGATAGCCTGTAAATTCCTTCCACAAGATCGTCCACATAGGTAAAGGAGCGCGTTTGAGAACCATCACCAAAAACCGTAATTGGCTCATTTCTCATTGCCTGCCGGAAAAATGTTGGCAGTGCTCGTCCATCTTTCAGCCTCATTCTTGAACCGTAGGTATTGAAGATTCGAACGATGCTGGTATCAATGCCGTGGAAACGGTGATAGGCCATTGTCATCGCCTCCGCAAAACGCTTCGCTTCATCATAGACTCCCCTGTATCCGGTAGGGTTCACATTCCCCCAGTAACTCTCTTTCTGGGGATGCTCCAGAGGATCTCCATAGACCTCACTTGTGGAAGCCAGAAGAAGTTTTGCATTCTTTGCCCTGGCTAGACCAAGTGCCTTATGTGTGCCAAGCGATCCAACCTTTAGTGTCTGAATAGGCATCTCAAGGTAGTCGATTGGTGAGGCCGGAGAGGCAAAGTGGAGAATCATATCCAGATCCCCATCAACCACGATATAGTTGGTTACATCATGCTTAATGAACTCAAACCTCTCTTTCCCAATCAGATGGGAGATATTTGATGTGGCACCTGTAATGAGGTTATCCATGCAGATTACATCCCAACCCTCTTTGTGATACCTGTCGCAAAGATGTGAACCGAGAAACCCTGCACCACCTGTGATCAATATTCGTTTAGCCAATGTAGATACCTTTTGTTTTAATGTTGATTGTCACCGACCGATGCGACTCAGGCCGTAAAAAATACCGGCCCGGAATATAACTCGGACCGGAATGATTTCTTGAAGCTAATTCATCTGCCGTTCACAGTTGGCCGGCCCACACTGTAGTAGGTAAGACCTGCCTCTTTTGCACGCTTCAGATCGTAGAGGTTGCGCCCGTCAAAAATAACAGGAGCGTTCATTTTCTCGTTAAAACGTCCCAAATCAGGTCGCCTGAACTCATTCCACTCCGTACAGATTACCAGCGCATCGATTCCGTCGAGAACCGCATCTCTGTCGTCAACAAAATCTATGTTATTGAGCGACTCTTTTGTTGCCGCTGCCTTAAAAGTATTGATCGCCTCGGGATCATATGCCTTCATTTTGGCTCCCAGCTTTGCGAGTGCATCGGTAATGTAGAGTGACGGAGCTTCACGAATGTCATCGGTTTCAGGCTTGAAGGAGAGTCCCCAGATACCAACCGTCTTCCCTTTCAGATCACTACCGTAGTGCTTCTTCATCTTTTCAACGATTGACGTTTTCTGCGACTCGTTAACTTTCATCACAGAATCGAGAATTTTGAAGTCGTATCCATTCTCACCGGCCGTATGGTGAATCGCCTGAACATCTTTCGGAAAACAGCTTCCGCCATAACCGATACCGGCAAATAGAAATCGCTTTCCAATCCTTGAATCCGTTCCGATACCTCGCCGTATGTTATCCACATCGCCACCTACTTTTTCACAGATGTTGGCAATCTCATTCATAAAGGTGATTTTTGTGGCCAGCATCGCGTTCGCAGCATATTTTGTGAGTTCAGAGCTACGCTCATCCATAACAATAATCGGGTTACCACTTCGTACAAACGGTTCATAAAGCGTGGTCATAACCTTTGCTGCACGTTCACTGCTGGTACCAATCACTACCCGTTCCGGATACATAAAGTCCTCAACAGCAGCTCCTTCTCGGAGAAATTCAGGATTGGAGACCACATCAAACTCATGATCGGTCTTCGCTGAAATAGCTTCCCTCACCTTGTCGGCCGTTCCAACCGGAACAGTACTCTTGTTCACTATCACCCTGTAGCCAGGATACTTATTGAATAGATCTCCCAGATCGTTAGCCACCTTCAGGACGAAGCTAAGATCTGCCTGACCATCAGCACCGGGAGGAGTAGGCAGACAAAGAAATAGAACTTCAGACTCCTTAAACGCCTTTTCAAGATCCGTTGTAAACTGTAACCTCTTTTCCCGAATGGACCGGTCGAACACCCGGTTAAGACCAGGTTCATAGATCGGAACCTCACCATTTCTCATTCTCTCTACTTTATTTTCATCTATATCAACGCAGATTACGTCGTTACCACTATCGGCAAAGCAGGTTCCTGATACAAGTCCTACATAGCCGGTTCCAACAACTCCAATTTTCATGTTACAGTCGCTCTATGTTTTTGATTTCGAGTTTAAGTGTTCCTGCGGGCACATCTATCTCTACGACATCCCCGATCTCTTTTCCTAATATTCCCTGACCAATGGGTGAATCCACAGAAATTTTACCCGCTTTGAAGTCGGCCTCATCTTTGGATACAAGGGTGTACTTCATCTCCTTGTTGGTCTTTTTGTTTAAAATCGTCACCGTAGAAAGCAGATAAGCCTTCGATGCATCGATATTTTTCTCGTCGATAATCGATGAAGTAGCCAGTGTATTTTCAAGCTCTGCAATTCTCTTTTCGAGATGGCCCTGAGCCTCTTTGGCAGCATCATACTCAGCATTCTCACTAAGGTCACCTTTTGCACGTGCCTCAGCAATCTCTTCTGCTATCTCTTTTCGACCCCGGGTTTTCAGGTCTCTCAATTCCGCATCGAGCTTCTCGTATCCTTCTCTGGATAGATAATTTTTCTTCATACCTTCTTCTTCATTTCACCTTTAAAAACAGAAAAGGCAGTTTTTTGACTGCCCGTTTCCGCTATCTGTATATTTTTGTTAATAGCTTGGTAAAAATAGGATGTTCCACACTGTTTCCCAACCTTATTTTATATAGTGATCCTGCTTTTGAGATGAGAAATTTGCAACATTAAAACTTTGACAATTTTGGAAAAACGTTCGACCCGACAGATTCTGAAGGATAACCTTCAGCGAACCTCCCCACTCCGTAATCGTTTCATCCTCTGGCTGCACGATATTCGGAGCCTCCATAATGTAGGGGCCGCTTTCCGATCTGCAGATGCATTTGGCATCCAGGAGATCCTGATCTCGGGTTATACGCCCCGCCCTCCCCGTCCCGAAATCACCAAAACCGCCATCGGTGCTGAGGAGCACGTAAAATGGAGTTCCGTTGAACAGATTGGTGAAAAGGCAGCAGAACTAAAACAGAATAACTGGAAAATTCTGGGCCTGGAACAGACCAGCACAAGCCGGATGATCCATCAATATCCGGTTCACGATCACAACATCTGCCTGGTTCTTGGAAATGAAGTAACCGGAATCAGCGATGAGATGCTGCCGCTTCTTGACGAAACGGTTGAGATTCCTCAGTTTGGAATGAAGCACTCTCTCAATGTGTCGGTTGCTGCAGGAGTTGCCCTCTACGCGTTTTTTGATAAGTTTGAATCTGCCGACTCCTGAAAGCGTTATTGGTAATTTAAACGCTCAGCCCTTAATTTCAGCCGCCTAAAACAAGCACGAAATTACTTATGTCCAGACGAATTCTTGTAACATCCGCTCTACCATATGCTAACGGCCCGATCCACCTCGGACACCTGGCAGGAGCCTATCTGCCCGCAGATCTATACACGCGCTTTCAGAGATTGAAAGGTAACGACATCATCCATATTTGCGGCTCCGATGAACACGGAGTTCCAATCACCATTGCGGCTGAAAAAGAGGGAATCACACCCCAGGAGGTCGTGGATCGGTATCATACAGCTAACAAGAAGGTTTTTGACAGATTTGGTATCAGCTTCGACTACTACGGTCGCACCAGTTCAGAAACGCACAAAAAAACTTCACAGGATTTCTTTCTGAATCTCCACGAGAAGGGCCTTTTCAGGAAAAAGAGCCAGGAGCAGTTCTATGATGAGGAGGCAAATATGTTTCTGCCCGATCGTTATGTAAAAGGAACATGCCCTAAGTGTGGCTATGCAGAGGCCTATGGTGATCAGTGTGAAAAGTGCGGCTCATCGCTCTCACCCACCGATCTTATCGATCCGGTTAGCGCACTCACGGGCAACAAACCGGTTGTTAAGAGCACGGATCACTGGTTCATCCCTCTCGGTGAGCTTCAGGGCGACCTGCAAAAATGGATTGACACCCGTAAGGACTGGAAGTCTAACGTAGTTGGACAGTGTAAGAGCTGGCTCGATGGCGGACTCGCAGATCGTGCAGTAACCCGGGACCTTACCTGGGGCGTACCTGTGCCCCTTCCTGATGCCGATGGCAAAGTACTCTATGTTTGGTTCGATGCCCCGATAGGTTACATCTCAGCCACCAAAGAGTGGGCAGCTGAGAAAGGCGAACCTGAACTTTGGAAAGAGTACTGGCAAGATGAAGAGACATCCCTGGTCCATTTTATCGGGAAAGACAACATTGTATTTCACTGCATCATGTTCCCTGCGATGCTGATGCAGCATGGCGACTACGTACTGCCTGAAAATGTACCCGCCAATGAATTTCTCAATTTGGAGGGCAAGAAACTCTCTACTTCAAGAGGATGGGCCGTATGGCTTGATGAGTATATGGAGGAGTTCGATTCTGACCTCCTGAGATATGTTCTTGGCACCACTCTCCCGGAAACCAAAGACTCCGACTTCTCCTGGAAAGATTTCCAGAACCGCGTAAATGGTGAACTGGCCGATATTCTTGGCAACTTCGTATTTCGTGCTCTCAGCTTCACTGAGCGGTTCTTTGACGGTGCAGTTCCTACCCTCTCCAACCCTTCAGAAAAAGATATTGAAGCACTGGAGCAGATCGAAATTCAGAAAAAGAAAGTTGAAGAGGCTTACAACAGCTACCACTTCCGGGAAGCGATTAATGAAACGATGAATCTCGCGCGAGCTGGTAACCGTTATTTCACAGAAACCGAACCGTGGAAAACCCGAAAAGAGAATCCGGAGGCTTGTGGCAACACACTCTATGTCTGTACACAGATTACGGCCGCACTTTCCGTGATGTTCCAACCCGTACTCCCGGCTGCGATGTCAAAACTGAGGAATCAACTCGGACTACCGGATACAATATCGTGGGATGAAGTAAACAAATCCCTGGTACCTGCCGATACAGTAGTAAGTCAGGGTTCCATACTCTTTGAGAAAATAGAGGATGATGTTGTTGACAAGCAGGTGAAAAAACTTGAGGAGCGTGCAGCTCAGAACGCCGGCACTCCGGAGAAAGAGTATGAACCACTCAAAAAAGAAACAACCTTCGATCAGTTCATCTCTCTCGATCTCAGAGCAGGAAAAATTGTTTCTGCAGAGAAGATCAAAAAGTCAAAAAAACTGATTAAAATCAGTGTAGACCTTGGCTTTGAAACCAGAACAATTCTTTCAGGAATTGCAGAATTTTTCAGACCGGATGAGGTAGTCGGTAAATCCGTCGTAGTGGTTGCCAACCTGGCGCCTAAAAAGATGATGGGTATTGAAAGCAATGGAATGATACTAATGGGTGAAGATAGCGAAGGGAAACTCCATTTTGTTGAAACAGATGCTGAACCCGGCAGCACGGTCAATTAGTTGAGCAGTATATATTTATGAAACGTACTTTTGGCCGGGAAAAACCGGGATTTACTCTTACCGAACACTCGACCATGTTCTGCATCTACTGCCCGAAAGCTGCGGGTATGGAGTGTATTTTGTTCGACAGCCACGACGCAGAAAACGGCACACCCCATAAAATGCAGCGTGATGCAGCCGGCTACTGGCACCTCTCACTTCAAGGCAGAAAAACCGGGAAGTGGTATGGGTACCGCGCCCAGTTTGAGTTTGATGAGCTCAAAGATAGATCCCCTTACTCGGAAAGAGTATTCGCCGATCCGTATAGCCGTCACGTTACCGTACAGAATAACTACAGGCAGGAAGCACGAAGCTATATTTTTGAGGATGATTTTGACTGGGAAGGCGATAAACACTGTTTTCCTGAAGACCTCAGGGATCTGGTAATCTATGAAACCCATCTGAAAGATCTGACCGCACATAAGTCAAGCGGTGCGAAAGGTGTAGGCTACTACCAGAAATTTATCGACCCCGATCAAAAAGGTGGCATACAGCATCTAAAGCGTCTTGGTGTAAACTGCGTGGAACTGTTGCCCCTTCATAAATTTCCGCCCATTGAGCCACCATACGGGAAAGAGACAGACGAAGGGTTTCACAACACATGGAACGTCTATGCATCCAACTACTGGGGATACATGACCTCCTTCTTCTTTGCACCGGAGAGCTCCTTCGCATCCGACTACAGCTTCCACTACTCAGGAAAAACAACGGCGGCCATTACCGAATTCAAACAGATGGTAAAGGCTCTGCACAGCGAGGGGATTACGGTTCTGATGGACGTGGTATTTAACCACACATCTCTTTTTGACCTAAATCCGCTCACACATCTCTGTCCTGACGATTATCTCAGAACCGATAATTACGGGGAGCTGATGAACCGCAGCGGCACCGGTAATGAGTTCCGATCAGAGAATCCGGTTGCGCGAAAGCTGATCATCGACTCCCTGCTATATTGGATTGAGGAGTACCATATTGATGGATTCCGCTTTGATCTGGCCGCCCTGCTGGATCAGAAAACATGGGATGTAATTCGTGATGAGATAGGTAAGGTCTATCCAAATGCCGTTCTGATTGCCGAACCGTGGGGTGGCTACTACTCCCCTCACCACTTCTCCAATCATGGCTGGGCCTCCTGGAATGATCGTATCCGAAACAGCATCAAGGGCTCAGACCCGATGCACGACCGCGGTTTTATCTTTTCAGATTGGCAGCATGAAACCCGGCGTGAGAGGCTTGAAAACATTTTCAAGGGAACACTCAATCACGGTGAGGGCGGACTCTACAACAGCTCTGAGCATAGTGTGAACTACCTGGAGAGCCACGATGGCTATACTTTGGGAGATTTCATACGAATCGGACTCAATCCGGAGAATCAGGAGAAGAAAATTGCCAACCGTAAGGAGCATGTGAAGTTGAGTCCCGAGGAGCTGAAGTTGTCGCGTTTGGCGGCTCTCTCCCTATTTACCGCTCAAGGAGTTACAATGATCCATACCGGGCAGGAGTTTGCACGATCCAAGGTAATTGCCCAGACACCCTGTGAAGATCCGGAAGAGGGTAAGATGGATCACAATAGCTATCAAAAAGATAATGAGACCAACTGGATCGACTTTGATGAAATCAAACTTAATGCCGAGCTTTTCGACTACTACCGCGGTCTGATTCAGATACGAAAAAACTCTCCTGCCATTCGTAAAGCCAAACCGGAAGAGATCTGTTTCGAATATTTTGGCAATCCGCTGGTAGTGAGCTTCTATATTTCAGGTGAATCTGCAAATGAGCTGTACGACTATTTCGTGATTCTGAACGGGGATGTGATTGAAGAGGCGCACATCGAACTGCCTGATGGCACTTGGGAATTGATTGCCAATCATCGCTTTGCTTCCCTTCAAACCATTGATATTATAAGGGGTTCAGTATCGGTTCAGCCCCAATGCGGAATCTTGCTGAGAAAGTTGCGACATTAACCTGCAGCAGATATTTTAAGCGCGTCTCAACTAACCAACCGATAAGATCTTGGCAACTACACCAACTAACAATCGCGGTACCTGGAACTCAAAACTTGGATTCATTCTTGCGGCAGCCGGTTCGGCTGTTGGCCTTGGAAATATTTGGGGCTTTCCAACCCAGGTAGCAGATAACGGGGGAGCAGCTTTTATTTTAATTTATCTGTTCTGCTGTCTTGTTGTTGGCTTTCCAGTAATGGTTGCCGAGCTCACGATTGGAAGACGTACTCAGAAAAATCCGGTAGGTGCTTTTAAAGCATTGTCAAATGGAAACCCATTTGCCTCCATAATTGGTTACTGGGGAGTACTTTGTGGTGTGATGATTCTCTCCTTCTACATTGTGATTTCGGGTTGGACACTCGCTTTTGTCTTTGAGGAGATTCTATTTTTCCTTGGATACGAATCGATGGCTCAAACCATAGGTGATCTTGGCAACGGGCCCAAAAACGCCCTATTCACAGTAGGCTTCATGATTCTTACGGTTTTGATCGTTACCGGAGGTGTTAGTCAGGGTATAGAGAGGGCAACCAAAACCCTGATGCCGGTGCTGCTGGTTATTCTGGCTATACTTATCGCCTACATCTTCACACTGGATGGTGCTATGGAGGGTTTGCAGATGTACATCATGCCCGATTTCTCCACCATTAGCGGCGGACTTGTTTTATCCGCACTTGGCCAGGCCTTTTTCTCACTCTCTCTCGGTATGGGAGCGCTGATAACCTATGGATCTTATCTAAATAAGAAACAAAATATTGTTGAGTCCGCAGCTTACGTAACAATATTTGATATCGGAATAGCCGTATTGGCCGGATTGTTGGTCATTCCTGCCATGTTTGTAGCTCAAGCCAGTGGAGTTCAAATCTTCAACCCAGAAACCGGGGCGCTCTTCTCAAGCGTCACTCTCGTATTTGATGTACTTCCTGAAATGTTCCACAACGTAGGTGGGTTGATTGGGATGCTTCTCGGGGTAACTTTCTTCATATTACTGGGTCTCGCTGCGCTCACCTCTTCAATCTCACTGCTTGAGGTTCCTGTATCATATGTTATAGACGAGCACAAAGTACGTCGTAAAAAAGCCGCTTGGTTGATTGGTGGAATTGTTGGCCTGATCGGAGTGATTGTCTCCTTTGAACTTGCTCTGATCGATATATTTGTTGCAATTTTCAATGAAATAGGCCTTCCTTTAGGCGGTCTGATGATCTGTATCTTCCTTGGCTATTTCTGGAAAACCGAGAATGCTCTGATCGAAATGGAAGATGGATATGAAAATGTGCGTCAAAGTAAATTTGCGCCGATTTGGAGCATATTTATTCGATACATCTCCCCACTGCTGATCGCACTTGTACTTATATCAGTAATCTGGGATCTGCTGCAAGGTCTTCTGTAAGCGTGTGAAGCCGAAACCCGGCCGGGCCTGTTTTCTTTATAGAATCATAAACCCTTGTTGTTATCAACGTTCAGCAGCTGTATTTTTGGCACCTAACATGAACGAAATTTAGTTATGGCAAAGATCAGCACTTCTGATTTCCGCAACGGTCTCAATATTGTTTTGGACGGGGAAATCTACACGATTGTCGAATTTCAGCACGTAAAGCCGGGTAAAGGCCCCGCTTTTGTACGAACAAAGCTGAAAGGAGTTGAAAACGAAAAAAACATCGATAAGACGTTTCGATCCGGTGAAAATGTGGAATCGATCCGTGTGGAGCGACAGCCCTACCAGTTCCTCTATGCGGATGGCGACATGTTCTTCTTCATGAACCAGGAGACCTATGAGCAGATTCCTCTTGAGCGTTCAAGGGTTGAAAATGCAAAGTTCTTCACCGACGGACTTGTATGCACTCTTGTTATTGATGTTGATAACGATAAAATTCTCTATGCTGAGCCCCCGGATCAAATCGAAGCCGAGATTGTGGATACCGATCCCGGTGTTAAAGGCGACACAGCACAGGGAGGCAGCAAGCCTGCTACCATCTCAGGTGGAGCGGTAATTCAGGTACCTCTCTTTATCGATAAAGGGGAAATGGTCCGGGTTGATACACGATCCGGCGAATATCTCGAACGAGCCAAAACCAAATAGACAGAAAGAAATCATGGATTTAAAACTTGTTAAGAAACTGCTTGATCTGATCTCCGACTCTGAAGTGGATGAAGTTTCTATTGAAGAGGGCGATTTTAAACTGAAAGTGAAAAAGAAATCTGACGCACCGGCCTCTGCCCCTATGCAGTTTCAGATGCCTGCTCAGCCACAGGCCCCTGCCCCGCAGCCAGCACAGGCTCCGGCACAAGGCGGCAGCGGTAGCGAAGGTAAATCCGGAGACAGTCAACCAGAAGGTGACGTTGTTAAATCCCCAATTGTCGGGACCTTCTATGAAGCACCTTCTCCAGATTCCGACGCATTTGTGAAGGTTGGTGATAAAGTCAATAAGGGCGATACACTCTGTATTGTTGAGGCTATGAAGATCATGAATGAAATCGAAGCTGAATTTGGCGGAACCGTCCAGAAAATTCTTGTTGATGATGGTCAACCCGTTGAGTTCGATCAGCCTCTCTTCATTATCAAAAAATGATAAACCAACTCTTTTATGTTTAAAAAGATTCTGATTGCCAACCGGGGCGAAATTGCACTACGTGTGATTCGCACCTGTAAAGAGATGGGTATTAAGACGGTGGCGGTCTACTCTACTGCTGATGAAAACAGTCTTCACGTCAAGTTTGCAGATGAAGCTGTATGCATCGGACCACCTCCCGGAAAGGATAGCTATCTCAAAATTCCATCTATTCTCGCCGCAGCCGAAATTACCAATGCGGAAGCGATCCACCCTGGATACGGATTTCTGGCCGAAAATGCCGAGTTCAGCCGTATTTGTGGTGAACACGACCTCAAGTTTATCGGCCCCTCACCAAATATGATCAACAAAATGGGCGACAAGGCTACGGCCAAAGCGACCATGATTGCCAGTAATGTTCCCGTAGTACCGGGCTCAGACGGTGTTGTAAAGACCGTTGAAGAGGGGCAGAAGATTGCTGATGAAATGGGCTATCCCGTTATCATCAAGGCGAGTGCCGGTGGTGGAGGACGCGGAATGCGGGTGGTAAATAAAGCTGAAGAGTTTAAAAAGGCTTTTGTTACCTGCCGTAACGAAGCAGAGTCAGCCTTCAGCAATCCGGCTGTGTATATTGAGAAATTTATCGTAAACCCCCGACACATCGAGATTCAGATTCTGGGTGACCAGCACGGTAACGTTATCCACCTCGGAGAGCGTGAATGTTCGCTTCAGCGTCGACATCAGAAAATTCTGGAAGAAGCCCCCTCTCCCGTTATGACGCCGGAAGTTCGTGAAAAAATGGGCCTTGCAGCCGTGAATGCCGGAAAGGCAATCGATTATGAAGGCGCTGGTACCGTTGAATTTATTGTCGACAAAGATCTGAACTTCTACTTCATGGAGATGAACACCCGTATTCAGGTGGAGCATCCCGTTACGGAAGAGATCACCAATTATGACCTGGTGAAAGAACAGATTCGGGTTGCATACGGTGAGAAAATCGAGGATAAACCGTTGAAAATGCGTGGTCACTCCATTGAGTGTCGAATCAACGCGGAAGATCCGGAGCACAACTTCCGCCCCACTGCCGGAACCATCACTTCATTCAACGTGCCGGGCGGACATAGCGTCAGAGTCGATACTCACGCATACTCCGGTTACAAAATTCCGCCAAACTACGACTCAATGATCGCCAAACTGATCGTTAGCGCTCCGACGCGCAAAGAAGCTATCGACAGAATGAGGCGTGCACTTGAAGAGTTTGTAATTGAAGGTGTGAAAACCACTATCCCTTATCACCTTCAACTTATGGATGATCCGGGATTCATTAGCGGTGAATTCAATACCCAATATCTTGAAACCTCATTTAAATTCAACCCTGCAAAACTTTAATCCAACCGAATATGAAATTTCCTGATGATCTGAAATACACACGTGAGCACGAATGGGTTCGCGATAACGGTGATGGCACCGTTACCATCGGAATCACCGATTTTGCACAGAGCGAACTTGGCGATATCGTATTCGTTGAACTGGAGCCTGAAGGGTCTGAGTTTGACCAGGAAGAGGTGTTCGGTACGGTTGAAGCGGTAAAGACAGTATCAGAACTCTTTGCTCCTGTATCGGGTGAAATCACTGAAGTTAATGAGAGCCTTGAAGATGATCCCGAACTGGTCAACAGCGACCCTTATGGTGACGGATGGATGGTGAAATTCAAGCTCAGTGATGAGTCTGAGTTGGAAGCACTGCTTTCTGTTGACGAATACAAAGAAGTGGTTGGGTAACCCCAAATCCACTACCAATAAATTCCGAAGCGTTCAATAACCCAAACCGGGTGCAGGGTAAGGCAATTTTAAACCACCCCATATTGACCGCTTCGGATTTTCTATATTCAGTACAAGATTTAAAATCCGAAAAACCCGTCTTATGCAGTCTCACTACGATGAGTGGATTCTCATCCTCGATTTTGGTTCACAATACACACAGCTGATTGCACGGCGTCTGCGCGAGCTAAACGTATATTGTGAAATCCACCCCTACAACGTCTCACCGGAGATGTTTCGAAAACAGAAACCTCATGCAGTTATTCTTTCCGGCGGTCCAAAGAGCGTTTATGATGAGGACGCTCCCGAACTCAACCTCGAGTTTCTGGAATACGATGTTCCGGTTCTTGGAATCTGCTACGGACTGCAATCACTCGCACATGCAATTTCAAAAAACAGCGTTGAGAAAGCTGAAAAGCGTGAATTTGGTCGTGCCGGCCTGATTATTGACGAACCGGCAGGCCTTTTTGACGGGATTGAGCAGAAAAGCAATGTCTGGATGAGCCATGGTGATCATATCAAGAATCTTCCGGAGCCGTACAAGGTAATTGCACATACTGAAAACGCTCCGGTTGCTGCTGTAAAGCACGCCAGCAAACCAATTTTTGGAGTACAATTCCACCCTGAAGTGGCTCACACCGATATGGGCAGTGAGATACTCAAGAACTTTGTGATCAACATTGCGGGCTGCAAGGGAACATGGACTGCTGCTTCATTTATCGAAACCGAGCTGGATGAGATCCGGCGGAAAGTTGGCGATGACAGGGTGATCTGCGGGCTTTCAGGTGGCGTTGATTCAACCGTTGTGGCAACGCTCCTTCATAAAGCGATCGGTGATCAACTGCTCTGTATATTTGTTGATAACGGACTGCTCCGAAAGAACGAGTTCAAAAATGTACTGAAAACCTACAAAGAGCACCTCAACCTTCCGGTAAAGGGAGTTGATGCTTCTGAACTCTTTCTGAAGAACCTCGATGGTGTCTCTGACCCTGAGAAGAAGAGAAAAATTATCGGTAACACCTTCATTGATGTTTTTGACGAGGCAATTTCAGGTGAAAACGATTTTAAATACCTGGCTCAGGGCACACTATATCCCGATGTGATCGAAAGTGTATCCTTTAAGGGGCCATCCGCAACGATCAAATCGCACCATAACGTGGGCGGACTCCCCGAAAAGATGAATCTGGGTCTTATTGAACCGGTTCGAGAGCTATTTAAGGATGAAGTTCGAAATGTTGGCCGTGAACTCGGTATTCCTGAAAGCTTTATCGGAAGACACCCTTTTCCAGGACCCGGACTAGGAATTCGTGTGTTGGGCGCACTCTCCAAAGAGAAGCTCGATCTGCTTCGAGAAGCAGATGATATCTATATCTCAGCGTTGAGAGAGCACAGGCTTTACAATAAAGTGTGGCAGGCAATGGCGGTTCTGCTTCCGGTTCAGAGTGTGGGTGTAATGGGTGATGAACGGACATACGAATTTACCGTTGCCCTGCGCGCCGTAACCAGCGTTGATGGAATGACGGCAGATTGGTCACGCCTCCCCTACGACTTCCTCGCCGAGGTGAGCAACCGAATTATCAACGAAGTTCCCGGCATCAATCGAGTGGTTTATGACGTTAGCTCAAAACCACCGGCAACCATCGAATGGGAATAGAGACGGGAACATTCATTCCGCCGTTTCATTAGACACAGAGGTTAACACAACTAATTCAGTATCTGCATGAAAAAGGTTTCTCTAATTATTCTCACCATCCTCCTGGCGGCACCCTTTGTGGCTGCCCAATCTTTCGAAGAGGGTTTGGAGCTCTATGAATCGGAACAGTATCGGGATGCACTGGAGATCTTTCGTCAACTGGATGACGAAAGAGCCTACCTCTTTGCGGGAAAGAGTCTTCTTGCAGAAGGTGAATATCATCAGGCCATCGCAATGTTCAGGGAATCGGCTAAGAGTGATCGCCCAACCGTAAGGGATGAATCGGTCTATTCCATGGCGATGGCACAGTTTCGTCTTAAAAAATATGACCACGCACTTTCCAATCTAAAGGAGATCATCGATCGTGAAAACCGAACAGGGTTGCGAAACAATGCACAGAGACTCTATCGTCAAATAATTGGCTATCTGAGTGTAAATGAGCGGTTTGATGTAATACAGAGATCAGACAACCCCTCCCTTCGCTATGATGTGGTTAGCCAGTCCCGATCCCTGACCGATGCCGGTACTTATCGTGCCCTGGTAAATGAACTGGTTCGGATGGAACCCGACTCCGTATTACAGGCAGAGCTTCTGGAAGCTCTCGATGAGGAGATGGAACTTCGCCCCTTTTTCAACCGCTTTCCAAATGCGCCTCAAGGCACTGTTTATCATATCGGTGTGGTTTTGCCTACTTTTGATGAAGATGACCCTGATTTTACCATCCCAAGAAACCTCTATCAAGGCATGCTGCAGGCTGCAGATGAATTCAACAGCCTGAACGCTGAAAAGAAAGTACAGCTGATCTTTAAAAATTCAGCCGAAAATGCTGACACCACAGCCGCCGCCTTTACCGAACTTGTTTGGGGACGAAAGGCAGATGCTGTGATCGGCCCCCTCTTCTCAGAGCCTGCAACACGGATGGCAGAGCTGGCCGAAGAGTACAGAGTGCCGATGTTTGCACCACTTGCAAACTCTGATGAACTCAATCTGGATTACAACTACACCTATCAGTTAAACCCGACCTTTGCCGTGCACGGAAAAATGATGGCACGGTTTGCCGTAGAGGAGCTGGGACTGGATTCCCTTGCCGTGATAACCGAAGAGGGAGCGATTGGTCGCTCTGCTGCCGTTAGTTTCCGGCAGGAAGCTGAGCGTCTTGGAGCCTACGTATCTTACTTTATTGAAGGTGACTTTGCCCGACGTGGTTACGACCTCAGCGAATTTACAGAAGTATTTACATCTGATAAAGAGATTGCCGACTCTTTGGGTTACAGGCCAACACAAGGCCTCTACGCCCCCTTCACCGGACAGGCAGCCTCTACCCTTACCAATCTATTGATGAACGATTTGGAGGCGATGAGGAGTGATCTCGTTGTAATGGGTTCGGAAGAGTGGGCCGATTTCAGTCCCTCTGCATTTCAACGACGAATTTTTGAGATCTACCACACCGAAGCATTCGGTAGATCTGCCGATAGTGAGGAGCTCGAGCTTTTTGAAGAGGATTACCATACACGTTTTGGATCTGACCCAGATCAGTTTTCGAGGCTTGGATATGATACTGCAACATTTATCTTCAACAATCTGGAAACAGCGGGCAATCCGGTCTATCTGAATCGTGCATTGCGCCGGGCATCTGCCCATGATGGTCTCGGCCTGCGAATAGATTTTGACGGGAGGAGGGTGAATCAGCACGTTCATATTCGAGCGATCACTCCAAATGCCACAGAGAGGCTTGAAGAAATCAATCAAAATCGCTGACACCTCGGCTAGATCTGATCTGCCCTGCCTCTGTTTGAGCATTAACACAGATTTCTGAACGGGGAAATCCTTCCCTCCCTTTCTCTCTAATCAGAGTCGGACGACTGACTCTCGAGAAGCTCCCGTTCAGCTCTGATTCGGTACTGCTCCTGTATCCATCTTCTCCATTCTGCACTGGCTTGTCTGTGCTCATCAAACGTTCTGGAAAAGTGGTGGGAGCCTTCAGGTGTAGCCACCATAAAGAGATAGTCGTGCTCCTCCGGCATAAGTACAGCCCGAATCGACTGCTCGTCGGGGTTGGTGATGGGGCCGGGCGGGATTCCTGCGTGGATGTAGGTATTATAGGGATGTTCAACACGATAATCTTCAAATAGCAATCTTCGCCTCTCCCCGATTGCATAGATCACGGTTGGGTCGGCCTGAAGAAGCATGTTTCTGTTGAGACGATTCAGATAGAGCCCCGCAATTTTCGGCTTTTCATCACTCATTCTCGCTTCCCACTCAACAATGGAGGCAAGTGTTACAATTTCACCCAAATTGTATCGGCTGTTTTCGATCTGATCAGCGTATCGCCCGGCAATTGTTCGAGAAAATTCATTATGGACCCGTCTAATCACATTTTCTGGTGATGAGGTCCAGTAGATCTCATAGGTATTGGGGAGCATTCTTGCGAAGAGTTCCTCCCCTGTCAATCCCAGTTCAATTGCTACATCGGAACTGTCTGTGAAGATCTCCCTGAATGAGGTGCTGTCAGCCCGAAGCTGGTTTGATAGACTCCTTGCCAATCTATCCTTGTCTGTTCCGGAGTGCACGGTAACACGTGCGGCATCCTGTATGCCTCTTGCCATCTTTGATAGAAAATCCTCGTAGGAGTTACCACCCTCCAGTACATAGAGCCCGGGCCGAAAAAAACGCCATCCGAGAACCCTGCCGGCCCAAATCAGCTCATCAGCATCAACTTCAACGCCGAGGGAGTCTAACTTCACAGCCAACTCATCAAGTCCGGTTCGTTCATGTAGATATAGTTCTACTGCCAGTTCGGTATGCAGTGAGTTATCTCCATAAAGTCTGTACTCACGATGCCCCCATACGGATAGGCCAACTAAAAGAAAAAGTAGTAAAAGGGCTGCCCCCTCTTTCAAGGAAAACGGGCTAATTACATTCATACTTCAGATTAATTTTTGCAACATCTACCAAATATAAGGGATTATTTATTTGAATGATCTTATGAATTGCACTCTACGGATTGCTTATCAAGCTGTTTTAACACTATTTTACTCATAAATATCAATAATCAGCAATCTGATGGCAACAATCCGGCCAATACCCCGTATAAACCGATATACAAGTTTTGGTACCCACAAGGTATCAAATGCCCTAAAGAACAGCCTCAGACTTTGATCGGTCTGGGGCTTTGTTTTTTTAGAAGTGAGATGTGAGACGTGAGACGAAAAAAGTGAAAAGTGAAAGTGAAAAATATGTCTCCCTTTCATCAAACCTTTGTGATCATTGTGGTTAAAGCCGAAATAAAACTAAAAGGTAGGATTGAATCGAACCCAGAAGTGGGCTGTGCGATCAAACGTTTTGAGGGGCCAGGCAAGTTCGAAGCGGAATGCCCCTGTGCCAATTCCTGCTCCTATGTCGTGCTGCATGTCGGCAAAGGAGAACTCACGGAAGCCTCTGAATGGACTGCCTCCTTCAGTTAGCTCCGGAATTTGACGTGTCCAACCGGAATCAAGAAAGAAGAGCAGGTGCATGTTGTAGTCGGTGATCCATTCTCCCCTGCGCCCCGAAGGTCGGCCAAACTGGATCTCAATGTTGCTGCTCAGCATCTGATTGCCATTGAAAAATTTGTATGGTGAGCCCCGAAGAGTTCCAATTCCACCCAGATAGAACTGCATCAAATCAGGAGCATTTCCGGTTATCCCACCCGCCTTCAGGTTCCAGCGAAGTACAGAGCCCGGCTCAAAGTTGTAGAAGAGATTCACTTTCGACCAGTACTTGTCATATCGATAATCACTATCTGTAGAACCGTTGTTAGCCAGTTCAGCCCCTACCTCACCACTAACCGTAAAGTTATCTGCAATCAAGACATTTCTCGGATTTAATGAGAGCACCAGGCCATATCGATCCAGGTCAATTTCATCAGCTAGTTGGTCTACAGGCGGATTGGGACGATGTACCGAGGAGTAGCCAAACATCGAGTAACTGGTGTTCTGCTCGAGGCTACGAATTGCGCTTCTGTTGTAGGAAAAAGCCGCTTCAAGCCATCGGCTGGTTCGGTAAACTGAATAGACACCAAAACCCTCAGACTGATAGTAGTCCAGAAAATCGTAAGAGGCAAAGAAAGAAGTTAGCGACGATTCAACCAATCCTACCCGATTGTAATCCTCTGTTACCGTACCCTTATGAAACTCACCGCCAATCATAAAACGGCGGCTTTCACCAAACAGTTTTTCGGCACCAAGTGCATACTCCCACTCCTTGCTGGCAGTTCCCCAGCCAATAAATCCATGCGGCTCAATTTGAGGGATATTGAGAAAGCTCCCTTTTCGGTGCCACTGCATCCGCTCTTTACGAATTCCCAAAAAGAGTCCGTTAACACGGTTAAAATGGATCATCGGAAGATTAGGGTACTGGCTGTAGAGTGAATTGCTGTAGTAGGGACCCGACTCCAAACTTCCTCCAAGATCGAGTCCGGTGCGAGATAACCGGCGAATAACCACGTCCGTTTCCTGTACCGTTTCACTCTCAGATACTTCCTCCTGCTGTGATATTCCAAAAATTTCATCAAGCGATTTGTTAAAGATCGGATCGCGCTTAAAGGGGTCATCATCAGACTGCTGTGCAAAGAGCAGGGCCGGAAGGGAGATAGTGATCAGTATGGAGAGTATTAGCTGTTTCATAGCGTGAAATACGATAATGGATTCAAAGAAGTTTCACTTTTCAGGAATTTTTAGCACCATTAGTGTGATGTCATCATCAGGCGCAGATCCACCGGTCCAGCTCTCTGCAACTTCACGAAGCCGGTTGATGATATCGGTTGCTGAATAGCCGGCTGAATTGAGAAGAATCTCCTCCACTCTCCCAATACCAAGCTGCTCCCGATCTTTATTGAATAGTTCAATCAGACCGTCACTCATCATCAGCAGGGCATCTCCCTCCTCCATTTCAACATCTCTCGACTCATACGGATAGTTAACCTTCCCTCCGAGCGGCAGACCTTTTAAAATAATCTGTTCCGTTTTCTGCTTTGTTGAAGAGTAATGTATTGCCGGGGGCATTCCTGCTGATGCAATCGACAACTTCCGCCCATGCCCCTCAACCACCATGAACCCCATATACATCAGGCGCATATTTAGATTTCTCATTCCCTGTGAAATCTTTCTCAGCATAGTGAGGGTATCATTCTGATGGACCAGCGTGTGGAAATAGCTCTTTGCGGCTGCAACCATAATTCCGGATTTAAGTCCATGACCGGTTGCATCTCCCAGGGCAAGCACAAATTTTCCATTCTTGTCGAGACTGTAGTCATAGTAGTCACCGCCAACCTCCGTTGCTGTCTGCATATGAACAGCCATATCAAACGGCTCAACCAACGGCAGTTTTTTAGGAAGCATCGAAATCTGAAGTGCACGGGCCTCTTCAAGCTCTCTCGTTTTTCTAACGTTCGCCTCCTCCAGAAGCCGTTTTTCGATCTCCTGCTCCTTACTGATCTTCTCCTGACGGAGCGCCCTTTCAGAGAGCTCTTTCACCTCCTCCAGTCTCTTTTCAAGATTTTTTTGAGTTGTGGCAAAGTCACGCGAAAGAAAGACCGAAACCGACAGTATCAGAAGTCCGGAACCCATCATATTAACTGTTTGGGCATTCAAATCGAGGATCTGTACATTTGCAAGAACACCCGATATCAATCCGATAAGGAAAAAGAAGACCCCAACTCCAAGAACCCATACGCCCCTGCGCCGGTTGTAGCCCATAAGGAAAATCACCCGGAGTATTTCAATCACCAGAAGTGCGATCACCAGTTCTCTCACAAGGGGCGTTATTACCGGGATAAACCAAAAGAGCAGTGTGAGAAGAAGACCACCCGTAAACATCAGGTTGGCATAAGAGGGTGTAAAATCCCGGTCTATACTATGCGTAAATCGCACGGCGAGCACCAGAACCAAGATTTCAGCGGCTGCTATAAATCTGAAGAGTTCAAACGTCTCAAAGGTGTAGGTGGCCAGCTCAATCCGGTAGAAGAGCCATGTTAGCACAACCAGCGCTGCTGCAAAGAGGGAGAAGTAGAGATTTCTTCTCTCCTTCGGGTAGAAGATGAAGAGCAAGAAATGAATGATCGCAAACGCAAGTAAAATCCCGATATAGAATAGATTGCTGCCGATCCAAACCGACAAAAAAGCGTAGTACTCTTTTTGGTGAGTTACCCAGTCGGCAAGCAGTAACCTGAATCCGTGTTCGGGGTTTAAGCTCCCTGCTTCACCATATCGGGGATTTAAAAAACGAACCGCTATCAGGTTCTCTCCGGCCTCGGGAAATACAATCGCCAGTGGCTCTTTGTGAGAGTAGACCTCAGCCCTACCGGGATCGGCGTGGAACAGACCGAGTTCAAGCACTTTCTCTCCGTTCAGGTAGATCTCTGAAGCCCCCAGATGGCGATCTACCAGCAGAGCCACCGGTTTACCGGCCAGCGATGGCGATACATCCAGGGTTTTTCTGAACCAGGCTATTCCATCCCAGTTACGGAAAGCCAGATCCGTTTCCATCAAACGGGTTGATATCCACTCCCAGTCGGAGTGGTCATAGTCCGGATCGGCAAACTTAAGGTCATCAACAAAAGTGAATCGCCACCTGTCGCTGATGTAGATAATCTTCTGATCTCCACTCATCAATGACGCCGAGATCGGTTCTGGCTCAATTTGATCCGGGTAGAAGAAATCACCGCCACCCGGAATGGAAACATCAAATCTGGTAGTCAGCGTATCCGGTTCCTGAACCGTCACCTCCTGCTGCTGCAAAAGCGGCGCCAACATGATCAAAAAGGTCAGAATGAGATGCATAGATGATCAGATTTCCCTGACTCTGATTTGCCCTGAAACGGATGAGAGTTGTACCGGTAAACCTCCCTGTCTGATCTCTGCCTTGGTCCGCTGCGGGGATCGCTCAACTTTTGAGATTGATGGGTCCAGGCCATCCAATGCAGACCTCAATCCTTTTGCCTCAATGGAGTAACCTCTGTCCATCGGAATAAAGATATCGATATCACCGCTCACGGTTTCAACATAGATCCCTCTGGAAACCTCCGAAAACCCCGTTGATACGTTTCCGCTGGTTGTGGCGGCAACCAAGGCTCCTGTGGTACCATTTGCATCGATTCGACCTGATACGGTACGTAACCTGATTTCACCCGTACCGTTTTTCGATGTGATATTACCGCTTACAGCTTTGGCCTGCACCGAACCGGTAATTTGCTCCAAAATAATGTTACCTGAAGTGGTTGCAGCCCGAACCTCCCCTTCGGCATTGCGAACCACAATCTGACCTGAATGGCTCTGAAGCATGTGCTGACCGCCGATGCCATCTGTGGTGATATTTCCATTGACGGTTCTAAGATTCATTACTCCCTGAGTTGGCATCTGAATCACAAAAGTAAAGGTGGCGTCACTACGGCTTCTGCTTCCCCGACCTCTCTCTTCGACCGAAGCAACGATCTGATCTCCGCTTTTCTGCATAATGATCCGGTAATTATCCAGGTTACGGCTTCCGGGCCAGAGTGAGAATTCGCGTTTCACGTATAGATCGACCTGCACACCTTCAATGCCGGGTTTGTACACCACTTCGATATCTCCCCTCACCGTTTGAACAGAGATGGTAGGTGTTCCTTCAACACTGAAAAACCGGGACCTGTATGGCTCGGTCTCTTCATGTGGATAATCGCCGCTCGAATAAGTAGTGTGGGCAGGGACTGATTCACTGCCATGCATCGGCAAGGCAAACCAGAGAAGTGCAAGAAAAATGGTGCTCAGAGATGACATAGGATTTTAGCTGATTAAAATCGGGTGGATCTATACATCGGCTTTACGCCCCGATCTCAGAAAGGTTGCATATGGATCAGAGATCCCTGAACACCTCAATCAGAAATGAGATATGTTCGCTCAGATCTTTATCGATCAATTCAGCCCCTTTATTTATATCCTCTCTGGGCACATTTTCGGCAAACCGTTTGTCCTTCAATTTTTTCCGAACTGACTTCACCTTCATATCTGAAAACCGGTTTGGCCGCATAAGGGAAACCGCATTCATAAAACCGGAGATCTCATCACACGCAAAAAGATATCGCTCGATCTCCGATTCCGGTTCTCTGCCAGTGCGATCCGGTGCGTGGGCTTCAATCGCTCCAATCACCTCTTTACTTATTCCGTTTGCCGGCAGAATTTCATCAACGGCCTTTCGCGGGTGCTCTTCGGGAAATTTCTCCCAGTCAAGATCGTGCAGCAGGCCGGCTAACTTCCACTCCAGCGATTCATCGTCCGATTTGTTGAGCTCAGCAGCATAGGCTTCCATCGCCATCGCTACCATTCGGGAGTGCCCCCTTAAGCTCTCTGATTCGATATATTTTTCAAGAAGAGACTCCGCCTCGCTAAATGTGATCATCTTGAATGCATTTTAAGTTCGTCATAGATGTCGCGCGCAACATTGCGATTGTTCTCAAAAGCGATATTCTTATGATTGACCAGATCAATGATTGTGCCGACATAGCAGAGTCCGATTGTAAAGAAGTAGAGAACCCCCATAGCGATCTGTCCAGCCAGAAAACGATGAATACCGGCAATCCCTACAAGTCCGAGAAGGGCCGTTAAGAGAAAGACATTCGGCTCTTTTCTTCTTGCTCTGTAGCTGCGTACAAAAGTTGTAAGACGATTCTCATCAAACTCCTCCGTTAGCTTGTTAACATATCGCAGTTCATCTCCTTCCAGTTCGGGCAGATATTCAAAAATTCTCATGGTGTGTCTCCGTAGATATTGAGGTTACGTTTCCAGATTGTCACTACTCTTGATGATATAATCACTAATGCGGGTACTCCCAAAATGTTCATTTCAACTGAGGCGGAAAGTTCACCCCTGAAAAGAAGTGCGATCGACCGGCCAAGACCTGTACCGGGACAGAAACTAAATCCCATTCTGTCGATGATGCAAAACGAGGCCGTATCCGCGTAGGGATTCAGCAAAGCCATCGCAGTTAATCCGGTGAGAAGAATAAACCACTCAAAATGTAAAAATTGTATTTTCCTGAACGATTCCTTCAATCCGTTCCTTATCTTGTGTTCAACAACGTCACTCTAAACTGTTCGATATTAATCTATTAAGTCCATTTATGAAAACAGGGATACGAAATTTTTTGGCTACCCTCGTAACCATTCTACTCGTTGCATCAGCAAATGTTACACTTCTCTACGGACAGGTGGTGGTTGAGGATTCACTGCGCGTTCAATTGGATGAGATTCGTGTAGAAGCCGCATACTCTACAATTACGGTTGATGAAGCCCCGATGTCTGTAACGTATCTGATGCGCGATCCTTTTGATATCGCATCACGCCCGGCAGCCACCATGGATGAACTCACTTTTTCACTGCCCGGTGTATTTATCAGCAACCGCGAAAATTACGCACTGGGCGAACGGATGACCATTCGTGGTCTGGGTTGGAGAGCACAGTTTGGCGTGCGGGGAGCTCATGTTATTTTAGATGATATTCCCCTCACCGTTGCCGATGGACAGACCATCATGAATATGATCGATCCGGCTACGGTGCAGCGTATCGAGCTTCTGAGAGGGCCCTCCTCCACATTCTGGGGCAACTCCAGTGGTGGCGTGCTCTATCTCTCCACAAGGCCCCCGGCTGATGGACCGGCCATTCAGTATCGTGGTTATGGCGGATCGCACAACACCATCAGGCAGGAGCTCAACTTCAACACCCGTGCCGGTGACACAAGGATTTATGGCTACGGTTCCTATTTTGATACCGAAGGTTTCAGGGACCACAGTGCAGCAAGATTGATTCGCGGAAGTATTGGTGCTGAACGGGTCATCTCAGACAGCGGCAACCTTACCTTCAGGGCCAACTATGCCAGTATGCCGAAAGCGCAGCATCCGGGAGCACTCACAGAAGAGGATGCCCAGGATGTACCAACAGCTGCTACCCCAAACTTTGTGAATACGTCAGCCGGTAAAACGTTTGACCAGGCGATGGTCTCACTCGCTTACCTGCACAATTTTGAGAGCGGCACATTCAATATTTCAACTCACGGAACCTATCGCGACCTTAACAACCCACTGCCATTTGGCTACGTAGGGCTTGAACGGTATGCAGGAGGAGTTCGCTCCACCTATCAGTTTGACGACCTTCCTTTTGATCTTCACATTGGTGGTGAGCTGAAAGTGCAGCAGGATGACCGCCTTGAAACGGACAACATCAACGGTGAGAGAGGTGACCAAATTGATGTGCAACAGCGTGAAACGGTGACCAATCAGGCACTCTTTACCAGGGTTGGCGTTCCGATAACCGATCGTTTGAAGCTTAGCGGAGGTTTACGTGCCGACTGGCTTCGGTTTGAATCGGAAGATGAGCTTGGTGCAGAGTTGGAGGGTGCAAGACAGTTCTTTTCTGTAAATCCGAGTGCGGGACTTACCTTCAGGCTTACTGAAGCAAGAATCTTCGCAAATTTCAGCACCTCATTTGAATCGCCAACAACCGTGGAGCTTGTCAATCGTCCGGAGGGAGGAAATGGGTTTAATCAAAACCTTAACCCTGAGCGAACCGTGAGCCTGGAAACCGGAATTACCGGTCAGCGTTCGGCAATGAGCTACGAGCTGGTACTCTTTGGAATGCGTGTGAATGATCTCCTCATCCCCTTTCAGCTGGAGGATGACGGGCCCACCTTCTTCAGAAATGAGGGACAGACCATACACTACGGCGTTGAGAGCAGTTTTGGCTATGCATTCAGCAACGAGTTTGATTTCAGGATTATGATGACCGCCCTGAGGGCTGAATTTGACGGGGGAGATTTTGATGGGAATCAAATTCCCGGAGTGGCTCCCTTCCGTTTTGGCGGAACGGTAAACTACAGGCCCGGAAATCATCACTTCAGTATTGACAATGAGTGGGTTGGAAGCTATCAGGTGAATAATGCCAATAGTGCTTCCACGGATCCATACTCCATCTTTAATTTCCGCTGGAGCGTAGAGTTGCCCAATCTGTTTGATCAGGCTACACTTCGCCCTTTTGTTGCGGTTCATAATCTTTTCAACACCCGTTACAACACGGCAGTAGCTATCAATGCATTTGGCAACCGTTATTTTGAACCGGGAAGTGACATCAGCTTTCGGGCGGGTTTACAGCTGAGTCTCTTTTGATCTATCTCGCCGATGATTTCATCGGTAAAAAATGTCATCAGGCAGGGTCGACCAATCCTTTATCCTGCCTGATTTTTCTGATCATTCTAACGCCCACCATCATTTATTACAGTAATTTAAGGGCAACATTTGTTTTTATGTAACAAATTACCACTCAGCAACTCTTTTATATAGAATAGACGTTACACTGAGGGAATTTGAACATGTTAAAGCATCTGTTTTTAATTATTGTACTTTTCGGCTGCTATCTGGTATGGGATATGAGGCCGGTTACTCATGGCGAGGGTGTGATTGCTCCGGATGCCCCAAACTTGGTTCAGACGAACCGCCACCCCGGATTTCATCACGAAGAGTTCATACTCAAGCCAAAATGGAAAATTGAAGCCACAAATCGTGTTCTCTCCTCACGAACCTACTGGCTTGATGACAAACGTACACTCTCCCCCCGCGATTTCGTATTTGGTTGGGGTGATCTTTCTGATGAACGGATTCTGGGTCAGGTAAGCACCTCAATCCGAAGTCGTGACTATAGCCTCGAGGTGATCCGGCCACCAATGACTATTGGTGAGATACGCAACCACCTGCTATTTGCTCATACAATCCCCGCCAATGAAGAGGTTCGAAAAACAATTCGGGACATCAGACCGGGACACCTGGTATCATTCCGCGGTTACCTGGTCGATATAGATCAGGACTCAAACCCTTACTGGCTTTCCACTTATAGTGGAAGCAGAAGCCGCCTTGATGGCAGCCAAATCGTCTACATCGAACACATTGAGATACAATAACTGTGGTTTTTAAATCCGAATTGCTAAAATGATTCGAAGGAACTATTTTAGTCGGCGATGGTGACGGTTCGCTTGCGGATCAAGCTGTTATAACTATCAATGGGAACTAAGTAGGGATTCAAATATGGATACACGTGAAGTTGGAACTGTTAAGTGGTTCCACAATGGCAAAGGGTACGGGTTTATCACAAGAGACGGTGGTGAAGACGTTTTTGTTCACTATTCAGAGATTCAAACAGATGGATTCAGAAAGCTGACCGAAGGTCAAAAAGTTGAATTCACCATCGCCGAAGGAGACAAGGGTCTTCAGGCAAAAGAAGTTATCGAACTTCAGTAAGAATCATCTACAAGGCACCACACGGTGCCTTTTTTCTTCTCCTCTCTTAACTTTTTTATGCTGTGGATTAAACACATTGCAGTAGATCTGCTGGCCACACTCGTAATTGCACTTGTTGTCTTTTACGACTCCTTTCCTATGCTGGAAGTGGTTATATATATCTACACTGGTTTGATGGTGCTTGCCAGAACCTTCACCCTTTTCAGCAGCAACTTCAGGGCCATCACCAAGAAAAAAGTGAATGAAGCCCCTGTCTGGGTCTACCATCTTCTCTACTTTTTGAATACGGCACTACTCGCTATCGGAGGCTTTTTCATCACCGCTTCGGGGTGGATATTTATATGGGCAGTAGCCTCATATGTACACCATCAGCAGAAACGCGGCTTTTAGGATGTTCCGTTTATTGCTTTTCCTTACTCTTTTTCTGTTTGCAGGGATCAGTTACGGTCAGAGCAATGATAATAGTACTTCAGAATATGGCTTCTCACCCACCGTTGGTATCTCACTATCCTACTCCCCCGTTTCATTCAGAGCCTGGGGTACCATGCAAAATACGCAATCTTATTACTCAACAATTGAACTGCGCCATACAAGATTGGGCGGTACTGGCTCTTTCCCAACAGTAGATATTGGTAGTGAATTGATTGTTGCCGGCTACATTCGATACCCCCAAGATGGTGTTAATGGCATACGTGAATCTGTCTATGGTTTCGGACTTACACCAATTCGACTCGATATACCGCTACGAGACAGTTTGAGCAGACCTTTCTTAGCAAGTTCCGCCGGATTTATGATGACCAATCGCGATTTCCCTGACGATCGCGGAGCTCGAATCAACTATCTTCTCGATGTTGGAATTGGCTGGCAGCTCTCTGTTGGAGATTCTAGATTGCTGCAGTTTGGGTATAAACTACACCACTTCTCCAATGGAAATCAGGGGAGTGAAAATCCGGGAATCGATTCGCATATGTTCTTTGTGAATCTACACTTTCAGCTATAGATTGTTATCCAATCCTATATTCAAATCTATGGCATGAGCCAGGATTTCTTTAATAAGCTGCCCTTCATCGATCGTTTCTCCGATCGTACAATTACAACCTGCTATGTGAAGCAGTATCACAGAAATCATATTCGCTTTATCGATGCGAAAGCGAATGTTACACCCGTGCTTCCATCGACTTCAAAAAATTGGCTGCAAATTTGAAGGATTATCGTCCCTCAGAGAATGAAACCAACTTTTAAATCGTTTAATGGGTATGAATTCAAAGAACATCATATTCATTTCTGCAATCACTATTCTAACACTTTCGGCTTCTGTTTGGGCACTATCCATTTACAAACCTGTGCCGGTCGATGAAGCAGAAATTGCAGGTACACATCTGCACCAACACCTCGAATCTATAACCTATCAGAGCGCCATGTCCGATTCAACTAAAGGAGAAAAAGTGACCCGTACCAAAGAGGAGTGGAAAGAACTGCTCACTTCTGAAGAGTACCGGGTGCTAAGGAAACAAGGAACTGAAATTCCGTGGGCCAACAAATATAACAGCCACTATGAAGATGGTGTTTATCTGTGCAAAGGTTGCGGGCAACCGCTCTTCGACTCTGAAACCAAATATAACAGCCGAAGCGGTTGGCCAAGCTACTGGGCCCCCATTCGTGAAGATGCTGTTGAAGAGCGAGAGGACAATAGCTTCTTTATGAAGCGAACAGAGATTGTTTGTAGCCGTTGTGAGTCACATATTGGCCATGTGTTTACAGACGGGCCTGAACCAACAGGCCTGCGATACTGCATGAACTCTGCGGCTCTAAGCTTTGTAGAGCGAGACGAAAACTAAATCACTACCTGTCTACAGTAAAACAGAGTTGATAATCAGATGAAAATCTTCTCTTTTCTCGACCCCATTATCACAAACCTGATGGCCCGGTATGGAATACGGTTTCTCCGATTCAGCGTGGCTCTCATCTTTATATGGTTCGGTGCGCTTAAATTTGTGCCCGGCCTCAGCCCTGCGGAGGATCTGGCCCTTGGCACCATCGCCCTAATGACATTCGATCTGATTCCAGCAGGTATCGCACTCTTTCTGCTTGCAACCCTTGAAGTGTCAATTGGTCTGCTTCTGCTCTTTGGAAAATTCCTGAGGCTCACCATTCTGCTGCTTTTATTCCAGATGGCGGGTACGATGAGCCCTATTGTTCTCTTTCCAGACTTGGTTTTTAATACCTTTCCGTTTGGTCTTACCATCGAGGGGCAGTATATCTTCAAGAACTTTATCGTGATTAGTGCGGCAATCGTGATCGGAGCGACGGTTCGTGGTGGACGCCTTACTTCAGAACCAACCGGAAGATTCTGAGCAACTCTCCCCGATTTTTTGCTACACACCTGAGTTCGATTATAAAATTTCGGAAAATGAAGCTCCCCTCCTTCCTAAGAGTCTGCCCCTAAACGTAGTGCAGAGGTCGGGGGTGGTTCACTACATTATTTCAAGGCAATAGTTTAATAATTGATTCATAGTCTTTTTTGCTTCGACACCCCGCATATGTATCCACCCGACCAACTACATATTGAATGGACCCAAGCGGTTGACTATGATTGGCTAAAGTTTTGAGGATATAGCGTCCGCACGTCTCTATACTTGGTCTGCAGGATGTTGGCCAGCACGTGGGTGAGCCACTGCGTGGG
>JAFIFA010000164.1 GCA_020832225.1 Balneolaceae bacterium | reverse complement strand
AGAAGGAGCAATCGGCCTCCCAGTCTTCAACGGTGGAAGAATGTACGGGTTCACCAACTGCTCCTCAAGATAAAGTTTACGAAAATGTAAGTTGAAATTAAACGGTATAACTCTCTGCTCACTCCGTTCGCAAAGAGGGGGGACTCCTTGGTAAAATGTTGGGTTTTAACGCTAAGCGCTTAGCGCAAAGCGGGGGCTCCTTGGCAGAATTCGGGCTGTTAAAAAATCTCCGCTTGAGCACAAATCTGGTTTCGACGTTCCCCCTCTATGCAAGGTCGTTCACACGCCGTTCAGGCGTGTAGAACGGCCGCGTAGAGAGGGGGACAGGGGGTGAGTCCGTCACCGCCGATAACAAACATACGTCCACCGATCCTTCTCCGTAACCCGATACCCAAGCAGGTGAAAGATCTCCTTTACTAAATACTGTGCTACTTCACGATCTACCTCAAATGTCTGTTCATCTTTCTTATCAACACCCGGCAGAAATCGTAGCAGGCTGTGGAAAAAGCTCTCACGCATCCAGGCTGAGAGTGTTAGCCAGAAGGGGGAGACCTCTCTTATTATCAGGAAGCCATCATCGCCCTTTTTTTGATAGAGCGGCATAAAGATTCTTCCCGATTCGGGGGCTCTGCCCAACTTCCCTTTATCATAGGCCAAAGGAGTTCCTTTTTCAATCATATGAAAGTTTCTGAAGCCGGGCAGCATCCTGAACTGTTCGGCATCATCTACTAGGTAGTGGTAGCGGATTTCAAAGTAGGTTTCCGGAATCTCGGAATAGGCACGAATCTCACTTTCTGCCTTCTTGAGAGCGGGAAGTTCGAGCCTAAGCAGACCGCAGTTGTGGAGGAGAAGTCTAATGAACGCTTCACTTCGGGTGACCGACTTTTCGGAGGTATGTGCACCCGCTTCAAATCCTATTGACCTGAAGCCAAGGTTATTGATGTAGCTCAGCAGCGTTCCATGGATATTCTCCTCGATACCGAGTATTTGCGGGACGGGAAACTTTCGGGCCAGTGCCCTGTTGGAGAGCGTATCATTCAGCAGAATAAAGGCACAGCTCTCGGATGATGTGGTGTGCAGATCAGCAAAAATGAACTCCTGTTGATCGCCATCGTGCTTCTCCAGGATCTCCTCGATCGATGCCTTAATCCTGAGGCTTTCAAGGTACTCGACCGGAGCAGGGACTTCCTGATCGACGAAAGCAGAAAAGTCGTTTTCGGTGTTGTACATCTCCCAAAGCCTGTTGAGGTCTCTGTCTACGTATCTGACTCCACGGGCAAGAGCTTCACTATTTCCTTCAATTACGTAGAGAGAACCATTTACGGAACCATCTGCGGCAGACAACTCCTTTAGCACCCTCTCTGCAGCAATAACTCCGGCTGTCTCATTTCCATGGATACCCACAAAGAGCACAACCACCGGGCCATCAGACAACTCAGCATTCGAATGGTGAGCTCTTCTGGTTAAATCTGCATCTTTTGTCTGTCTCTTTGTATCCTGAATCATTCGGTTTTCTTCATCTTTTCCCAGATCTCGCCGGTATCCTTATCCGTAATAATTCCTACCAGGTGGTTATTCTCAATCACGGGCAGACAGCTTATTTTCTTGTCGAGCATGAGCAGCATAGCATACTTGATATCCTCATTGGGCCCGATAACGACCGGATCTCTTTCCATGACGTCTGCAACGACGGAGAGTGGATCATTTTTATCGTCTGAAAGATACTTAATAAGCCGCTTCTTTGTGATGATTCCTTTGAGTTCGCCTTTGGAGCTTTCAACCGGCAGGTGACGAATATTTCTCCACTCCATAATTTTCAGTACCAGTTCGGCAAGATCATTTTCATTAACCGTAATGAGGTCTGTGCTCATTACGTTGCTGACCACATCGTAGCGAATCTTGATGTTTTTCAACTCCTCCTGCCCGGCAAGCTTCCAGTCACATACCGGTTCACCCGATTTACGCCTTTCGTGCATAAGGGCCGTCAGTGCAATTGAAGACTCTTCACGGCCAAGATTTTTCCTGAATTTGCGATAGCTATTCACAGACCATCTCGATCCTGTCTGATGACTGGAGGCCCTTTTTTCTATCACTGAGAGATAGTTGTTTATCTCACTTTCAGCCACCTGGAGTTTTTGAAGACCCTCCCGGGCGGTTGGTATAAGGATTTCAAGCAAGAGATTTCTTGCCGACAGATGCTGCCCCTCCCATACCATACCGCTCTGGATGCCCCACATTGCAGCTTTATAGAAATTCTCCTTTGCATCCTCAAAGGCATGGGAGTCCCAATCTCCCGCAAAGTGGTCCGGCATATTACTCATCAGACCAACCCAGAGCGCAAGATTGGCCACTTCATCCGTTTCCGTAGGTCCTGATGGTATGTATCGGTTCTCTATCCGCAGATGGGGGACGCCGTTTGTAATTCCATAACAGGGTCTGTTCCACTTATAGATGGTACCGTTATGCAGCTGAAGAGCCTGTAGCTTTGGAATTCCGCCCGCTTCCAAAACATCAAGTGAGTCTTGTTCAATATCGGTAGAGAAGAGCAGCGTATGGCGGGCTATATCATTTTTAAACACGTCTCCCACCCCGGTGATCCAGCGGTTTCCAAACGTCACCCGCTGCTCTCTTTCACGAAAGTTGTATAGCTTATTGCGAGTATCAATGCTCTGCTGAAAGAGCGCAATCCTCGTCTCAGCCCACAGCTGTTTACCAAGCAGAAGCGGTGAATTTGCAGCAACAGAAAGAACAGGACCCGAGATCATTTGGGCCCAGTTGTAGAGATCACTGAATCTATCGGGATCAACCTGTAGATGACATTGAAAACTTGTATTGCAGGCTTCAAAAAGAATATTGTTATGGGATAAGATCAGTTCATCCACCCCAATAATGTTCAACTCAAAATCATCGCCCCGAAGCTCACAAAGAATCTCTGTCAGAGCTTTATACCTCTCTTTGGGAGTGAGGTACTCCATCTGAACTGCCCTGAAATCGATTGATGGAAGGATGCCGGTGAGGATGATCTTTTCATCCAGACTCGCTGCAGCCTCCTCGGCCTTTTTAAGCAGTTCCCTTAGCTGACTCTCTACCTTTGAGAAACAGTCCGTTCCTGTCTCTACCGGATCCAGGTTAATCTCCAGATTGTACTTAGCCAACTCAGAGGTGAAATGGCCGTCATCAATAATCTGAAGTACACTCGTGGCATTTTTTGAAGGTTTGAAATGGCTGTCAACAAGGCAAAATTCCTGCTCTGCACCTATTCTGGTAACTCCTTTTTCGAACAGGTCCATCTCAATCATTTTTTCGATCGCTTCCACATCGTGCAGAAGATGCTTTAAGAAGTTCTTTCTGGATTCAGGATCCTTGGCAATAGATAGTTTTTGCTGACCCATTTCCCCTCCGAATGGTGCTATGAGTTCTTTGTTTTTTTCTTATCGAGCACTCTCAGGAGTCTCTTTGTGATGGTCATATAGTTCTGCTCGGTGATGATTCCCACAAGACGATTGTTCTTTACTACCGGCAGGCACCCTATTTTTTGCTGATCCATAATCTCAATCGCTTCAAGAATCGAGGCCTCCGGATGGATGGTAATCGGGTTTTTGATCATGATCTCCTCAATGGATGCACTTGCCGTCCCATTTTGGTGAACCGCCCGATTGTATTCCCGAAAGAGCATTCTCATCGATACCAGCCCGATGAGGTGCTTGCTGTCATCCTCTACGGGTACGTAGCGTATCTTTCTCCAGTCGACCAGATTGGATGCCAGTTCCAAAATGTCATCCTTTTGAACCGTAAAGAGATCCGTTGTCATAAACTCCTCAACCAAGAGCGATGAAGGTTGCCAGCTCTCCATATCATCGACTTTAGCCAACCCCCATTTATGAACCGGCTCCCCCTTTTTCTGATTCTTGACCATCGCGTTCGTCAACGTGGTGAGTGCCTGTTCACGCGTCACGCTTTTGGATAGCTTGTTATAGGATTTGATCATCCAATAGCTGCCGGTCTGTCCTACTTCAGTCCGCTCTTCTATCAGATCGAGATAGCTGGTGATATCACCCTGCTTCACACCCGCCTTTTTGAGTCCCTCCCTGGCGATGGGCAGAAGTTCTTCACAGATCAGGTCTACGGCACTGTAACTCTTGTCGTCAATCCACCGAAATTTCGTATCCAGACCAAGTTTGGAGGCGGCAAAGAAGTTCATCTTGGCGTCATCAAAATCAAGCTTCTCAGAGATTTTCCCGACTTGGTCTTCCATTCCGTTGAGCAGCCCCAGCCAGAATGCCGCATTGGCAATTTCGTCAGTAATGGTTGGGCCGGATGGAAAAACCCTGTTCTCTATTCTCAAATGGGGCTTTCCGTTGCTGATTCCGTAACAGGGACGATTCCACCGATAGACGGTTCCGTTGTGGATCTGGAGTGCCCGAAGCTCAGGCACCTTCCCCTCCTCCATCAGCTGATCCACATCTTCGTCGATATCTGTGCTAAGTATCACTCTATAGCGAGCAATATCTTCCTGATAGATCTCCAGAATACTCTCCTTCAGCCAGTTGTTTCCGAAAGTCACCCTTGGGCTCGAGTCGCGGAGATGATCTCCCACCTTCCGGGTATCTACCGACTGATGAAAGAGCGCGATTCTGGTTTCGCTCCAGAGCCTTTTACCGAAGAGCAGTGGCGAATTTACGGCAGATGCCAGCACGGGTCCGGCAATGGCCTGGGCGATATTGTATTTACTCACAAACTCATCCGGCTTCACCTGCAGGTGCACCTGAAATCCGGTATTGCACGCCTCCAGAAGAGGACTGTCGAATCGCATCAGCAGCTCATCGGTACCCTGAATCCGAAGATCGTAATCCTCTCCCCGAAGCTTATTGATGGCATCGCAAAGTGCCCGGTAGCGGGGCAACGGAGTGAGGTTGCTGATATCCAGATCCGATTTACGAATTGTGGGCAACACCCCAACAAGGGCTACATCACCCTCCAGCATCCGGATTGCCTCACGCAGAAGCTCCATCTTCGCCACAATCTGATTCTCAAGATCGGATAGACAGCTGCCGTTGAAATCAAGCGGATCGAGGTTGGCCTCAAAATTGAATTTGGCCAGCTCGGTGGTAAACCCATTCTCTTTGAGCGCCTCAATTAGCTCCATGGCTATGGGCGCCGGTTTTGAGTAGCGATCGATCAGGCACACCTCCTGCTCAGCACCGATTCGGGTTCGGTCGGTTTCAAACCAGCCATCATCGAGCATTCTGCCCATAGCCCGGACATCTCTGAGGAGGTATTTCAGAAACTCTTGAGACTGTTCTTTCGACTCGGGTAACCTGACTCTTTCATCGCCCATAGAAGCACAATTAGGTTTTCAAAGATTCAATAATTGAATATTTATGGCGGAATGCAAGTTCATTTTGCAATGCTGTTTCTAATTTTTCCAGATGTTCTAACGATTCAGTCTCGTCTGTTAGCCCAACACTTTGTCGAGAAATTTCATGCGATCTGATTCTGAGCTCTGCTTATTCAGGTTTTTATTCCGCTACTCTCTTTCTCTCAAGCCACGAGTCTATGCTGTAGTTAAATGCTCCATTCACTATGAAAAATATCAAAATTCCCATGATGGCTATGTTTTTGAAAAGCGGCCCTAAAGAGTACATGCTCACTTGAACGGTAAGTGTAATTGGAACGAGTACAACCGCCAATAAGAGTGCTGCGTAACGTGTTTTGTACCCCAATAAAAAAAGCAGTCCACCGCCAAGAAGAGCAATCCCTGAAATAATAACCAAAAGCTCGGCAGAAGCCACT
>JAFIFA010000153.1 GCA_020832225.1 Balneolaceae bacterium | reverse complement strand
TAAAGCCAGGGCGGCTCTTGGTATGATATCGGGTGCATTGGAGCGGGGTGAAATCGGCGAAGGCGACACCCTGGTTGAGGCTACAAGCGGCAACACAGGTATCGCTCTGGCGATGATCGCATCGATGAAGGGAATCCCGATCAAGCTGCTGATGCCGGAAAGTGCGACTGAAGAACGGGTTAAGTCGATGAAGGCTTTTGGAGCAGAAGTAATTCTAACTCCAGCCGAGAAAACCATTGAGTATTCGCGTCAACTTGCCGAGGAGATGGCGCAGGAGGATGGATTCATTCAGCTCAATCAGTTTGCCAATCCGGATAACTACAAGATGCATGAACGTACAACCGGACCTGAAATCTGGCGCGATACCGATGGAAAAATCACTCACTTCGTATCGTCTATGGGCACCACCGGCACCATCATGGGTGTATCACGGTTTCTGAAGAGCAAAAATCCCGACATTCAAATTGTAGGCACTCAACCGACCGATGGCTCCTCCATACCGGGAATAAGGCGGTGGTCGCCCGAGTATCTGCCAAAGATTTTTGAGGCGGAGCGCGTGGACCGCACTATCGATGTAAGTCAGGCAGACGCAACTCAGATGGCACGGCGTATGGCCTCAGAGGAGGGCATCTTTGCCGGAATGAGCAGTGGAGGCGCACTCACTGCTGCCCTGAAGGTTGCATCTGAGATCGAAGAGGGAGTCATCGTCTGCATCACCTGCGATCGAGGTGATCGATACCTCAGCTCCGATCTCTTCAGCGTCTGAAAATGAACCCCTAATGGCTCTACCCTCTTCCTCCAAACGACCGGAACCGGTAGCTGAATGAGAAGAGCACATATCGGGAGAGCACATTATTTCGATAATCTTCGATATAATCTTCCTGGATTGTCCGATTAATGTTGTTGTTCTGACCCAAAATATCAAAAAGTGTCATTCTGAATTCAGCCGCTTCATCTTCCAGAAACTTATAGGCGATCGAACCATTCCAGAAGAGTGAGGTCTGATTGAAGTCATCACCAAGACCGGCATAGTGACGCACATTAAAGTCACTGCCTAGTTCGAGCCCGCCAAATGGCATGATCCTGAAAGCACCTGTTGCGCGTCCGGCGTAGTAGTTGTTATCGAGCTCGGGGCGAATTGAGTTCTCAACAATATTGTAGTTTGCATTGTATGAGGCCCTGAAGTCTACACGATCGCTGATGTTACTGCTCACATTGATCCCCGAATTTAGCCGGATGTTATCCGTCATGTTTCGCTGGTTGTCAATAAAGGATGGTCGACGGCTATAACCAACACCGGCACTCAGGCTCATATTGCTGCTGATCAGATCCACAGGGAGGCTGCGATTCAGGTTGCTGAAGAGATTCCACGAGCGGCCAATGTTGTCAGGTGAAACGAGTCGCGCTCCACGACGGAGGACGATATCTCCTCCAAGAGGGGTGTCGTTTTCGGCAACAAGCGTTCGGTTTCCGATGTAGTTGTCGGTAAGCGTAAAGACGATAAAAGAGGATGTCGAACTTCCCACTTCAGGATTTGCGTGGCGAAACCTGACGGTGAAGCGGTGATCATACTGCTGCCTCAGATCCGGATTACCGGTTGAGAGACGGAGCGGATCAGAGTTGTCGATCACATCCTGAAGCTGACGAACAGATGGTGTACGGGTACTTGTATTGTAGGTGAATCGCATGTTAGTTGTACGGGTAAACCGGTATTGAACATTGGCGCCGGGCAGAATGTTTTGCCAGGTCTGGCCAATATCAGTCACCATTGGGAAGTTTTGTTCCCCCCTGAGGGCGGTGTGCTGCCATGATAGGCTAACATTGGCATTCCAGCTCTCCCGGCTGTAGCGGTAGCTTCCTCTCAGATTGTTGGTGTAGATCCTGTTGTCATAACGGTTGGTCAGTGTGGTATCAATCATCGTGTAGCTGCCGGTCAAATCATCAAACCGAAACACATCCTGTTCAGAACGGTTGTTCTCCACAGATGGGCGATAGCTCACCAGTAGCTGTGTATTCTCAGTTAAAGGCTCCGTGAAAGAGAAATTTCCTGCAAGCGTGTAACCGCCCGACAGCGTTTCTGTCTGCTGGTCGTTGATAACACGGTTTTGAGTCTCTTCAAAGTACTGGCTGTCATCCAACTGGAATCGCTCACCGGAGCGATCACTAAAGTTGGTGCGAATGTTGGCTGAGAAGGTACGCCCGCGTGTCTCAAAACGATGGCGGTAGAGCGCTGTATTGTTAATGTTGTAGCCAATCTGATCAGAGCTATTTGTGCGCACAATCTCATTCAGGAGCTGCCGGTTTTGATCTACCGTAAATCCATCTACCGTCTGAAAGCTGCTGTTTCGCTGGAAACTCATGCTGGGAGTTAGAATAAGGGATCGGCGATCATCAATGGTATATTCCATTCTGGCATCGAAACGATGATTGTAATTATCGCTGAGAGAAAGCGACCGTTCATCATACTGCTGATCAGCAGAGAAGCCGGTGAGATAGAGTCGCTCCCGATCCTGATCGTTCTCATTGTCAGACATATTGAAGAAATAACTGGCATTTACCCTCCAGCTATCCCCCCAGCGGTCGTTGTAGTTCATACCACCCGAGTGAACCGAACTGATGCCACTCTGTCCGCCTGTTCGGAAATTACGGGTCGCCTGTCCGCCTCCACGTCCGCGGCCACCACCACTGCCTGATGCTTGAGAGATACCGAGCAGATCTTCACTTGAGAAGTTCTGCTGATTGATGTTGTTGGTCATCCCGATCAGAGAGAAGCGCTGGCTGCCCCGAAAATAGTTGTAGTTACCACCGGCCATGTAGCGGGTTTGCGATCCATAACCGCTGTTAGCACGTCCAAACTGGCCTCGATTCATGCCATCACGAGTTATAATGTTGATGGTTCTGCTAGTATTGCCATCGCGAAAACCTGTAAAGCGAGCCTGATCACTCTCGCGGTCGAATACCTCAATTTGATCCACAATTTCTGAAGGGAGATTCTGCAGTGCCAATGCGGCATCATCTCCGAAAAACTCTTCACCATCCAGCAAAATGCGGGCAACCTCTTCACCCTGAGCCTGTAACCTGCCGTCCTCAATGATAAAACCGGGCATTCTGGTTACCAGATCCTGTACATTTGCATCACGTGCACCTCGATACCCGCCGGCATGGAATGCAGTTGTGTCTCCGCGCACATCAACCCTAGCTCGCCTCGCACTCACCTGAAACTCCTGGAGCTGAAGTGATGATGGAATCATTACGATCTCCAGATCACGAACCGGTTCATCCTCAACAGTTACCTCCTGCCGGTTGGGTGTGAACCCGAGAAAGGTGCTCACAATCAGGTAACGGCCCGGCTCAACCCTGTCAAAACTGAACGCTCCGTTGTTCGCAGACGCTGTTCCTCCAACTCGGGAGCTGTCTTCAGCGGCAAGCAGAAGAATGTTCACACCGCCAAGCGGTTCCTTATCCCCTCTCTCCTCCTGGCTGTAAACCGAGCCGGAAATGGAGTTACTTTGCGCAAACAGGGACGAGGTTCCTACACAAAGTATCAGCAATAATGCCGAAAAAAATGCACTGTAGCGTTGATTCATCTATGGGTCGTAGTAATGCCGATACGCTGTACCGAAAAGCAAGCTGCGAAACCGGCGGGTTATGGTCAATTAGTTGGAAGTGGCTATACTTCAAGCGCCAATTTGAAAGCAACGTTCAGTTTGATCATTTCGTTAATTTCCGATTGTAAAAAGATATTCCGCCTTTCTGTTCATGGTTTCATCTATTTCAATAAACAAAAGATGTAAATGTGACTTTCGCCCCAATCCAATGGACCGAAAATCAGTGTTTGCGAAGGGCCTTTTTTTTTGAACGATTCTGATAGTTATAACATTGTAGTTACTGATAACTTACAATAATCAACTTAGGAGATAACAGAATGAAACGAACTGCAAATGCTGTCTGGAAAGGTCCGGGAATGAAGGGATCCGGAAATCTGAAAACACAGAGCGGAGTTTTCAAGGATCAACCCTATTCGATCAAAACCAGATTTGAAAATGAAGATGGAAAACTCGGCACCAATCCCGAAGAACTGATCGCTGCCGCACATGCCGGGTGCTATGCAATGGCCCTTAGTGTGGAGCTTGAAAAAGCGGGATATACAGCCGACACACTAAACGTAGATGCTGAACTTTCGCTTGATAAAGATGGTGATGGTTGGGCCATTACCAAGATTGCCCTGAAGTTAAAAGCATCTGTGCCGAAAGTGTCTGAAGATGAGTTCAAGAAATTAGCGAACGGCGCCAAAGATGGGTGCCCCGTTTCTAAAGTTTTGAATTGCGAAATCACGCTCGACTATTCGTTGAATTAATTGTTCATTTAAATTTGTGCATACAAAAGAGCCGCTACCAAAATGAAGCGGCTCTTTTTTTGAATCCTTAATCTCATTTAAACTTCAATTGCTCTCCTTAATCTCCCACTCTCTTCCAAAATAGAGATCCTCTTTTGTAGTGCGTATATCGGTTCTTGCCGGCAGCGTTGGGTTTCTGCCCGCCCAATTGATGGTAATCATGATCAACTCATCTTCACCCAATGAGCTAAGGGTTTGGGCATAACTCTCCATAACTTCACGCAAGGTACTCAGAATCAGCTCCTTATCCGGGCCCAGATCGGTGGTATCACGCGCACTGTTTGCATCACGGTTATAGGCTGAAATCTCTCTGCGAACTCGTTCAGCTTCTCGTTGCAGATCCTCCGAACGTTCAACTCGATCACTAACCTGAGCGGCCATCTCTTCAGCCAGGCGTTCCAGCTCCTCCACACGAACCCGGAGTGTATCCGTATCAATTCGAATATCTCCACCGTCCATCTCAATCTGTACACCAGCAGCTCTACCAGCTTCCAGCCTCATTCGATCACCCAGAACACCGAACATGGTACCAAAAGGACCCTGTCCCGGACGAATCTGCAACCTGTAGTGAACGCCATAGCCGGGAATATACTCAGCATCCGGTTTTCGGGTCATTCGAAGGTGTTCGGCTCCGCTGCTGTTTACTGCAGTCTCAAGCACACCTGAAAATATCTCCAGGTCACGAAACTTTGTGATGGGTTCAATCTCTCTGAATTCAATTCGATCCCTCATCTGATTGTCGTTAAGTGAACCTTCAGCGTGGCGTTTCAGATCGCCTACTGACGCCCACCCCGTGAGCCTTAACCCTTCACTTCGACCCTGAGCTGCCATGAGTCGACCCGGATCATTCACAATCGGACTAAAGGTGATGCGTATCTGATCGTTCTCCTCAAGTCCTGAAATTTGAGAGGCATAGCCAAGAAAATAGTCGGTCATGCGTATCTCAATCCACTCTCTATCGATTGCGGTTGTACGCTCTTCACGCTCCCGACTCATAATTACGATATTCCATCCCGATCCTCCGATTCTGAAGTGAACCCCGGTTCCCGGCATGTAGTCTGAACGAACCGCACTTCCGGTTACCCGCCAAAAAGCCGTTCCTGTCTCCTCCGGCTTGAAGATCTCCTCCAATACCCGCTCCGCAATTCGGATGTCGCGATCCATACGCTCTGTTTGTGCGTTTGCGGGCACAACAGTCAACATCATTAACAGGGCAGCAATTGTAGTTATGAATAGTAGTCTCATCGGTATCTCCATTTGTGTTCAGATATTTTTTTATTGGTTTGCCAGGGCAACGATCAGTTCCGCAACCCACTCATCCCGTTCCCGAAAACGGCTCTCCGTCTCCTCCTCGAGCTGATAGAAGCCCTCAGAGATCAGCATCAGATCTCTTTCACGCTGCCGGTCGTAGTAGTCAGTCAACATTGTAATTGCCTCGCTGAGCTGTTCCGACTGTCTTTGTTCCAACTCATCGATTAACAGGCCCGCAAGCAGGGTGTGCTCTGTACGGATCTGTTCGACAACAATGGCAAGATCTTCCCGAGACAGCTCTGCAGGCTGCTGAACCGGCTCACCAAAGCTAACTGTAAAGTAGCCGTCGCCATGACCAACCGTAATATTTGTATATGCAATTGTAAGCAATATTGCACCCATAAACAGAGCCGCAACTCCTGAGATCAGAGGGAGCCATCTTCGGGTATTAGGCTCATCCGGCTCTTTTCGAGTCTCCTTTAAGATCGGTTTATGAAGCTCAGCGCCTTTCAGCAAGGATCTGGTTTGCTGAAGCTCGGCCAGTTCTGAACGAAGGGGTTCGTTTCTTGACAGTGCCTTTTCAAATTCACTTCTCTGTTCCTGATCCATCTCATCGTAGAGATAATCCATCAGCAATTCACGGGCTTTTTCTTCAGTCATGATTCAGGTAATCGATTGAAATGTTCCATTGATTCAATTTTATGCGCAATGCCTTTAGTCCGCTATACATTCTCGATTTCACAGTGTTTTCCGGGATATCAAGCGTCTTTGCAATTTCACGAAATTTCAGGCCTTCAAACTCTTTCAGAAGAATAACCGACTGTTGCTCTTCCGGAAGGGTTCGGAGTGCTTTTCGAATGATCTCGCCCAGCTCCCTCGTTTCCAGGTTTTCATGGGGGCCGCTCTCTTTTGAGGCGGGATCACTCCTGGTCCACAGCTCGAGTGGACGACTGCGCCTTCTCCCCGCACGTTTCAGTTCGTCGAGACAGAGATTATTCGCAATCCGATAGATCCATGCCGGAAATGCATCCGGCTCATCGAGCTCAGAAAGCTTCTGGTAGGCGCGGATCAGTGTCTTCTGCGTAATTTCACCGGCCTCATCACGATCGGCAAAGAAACCCGATGCGAAACGGAAAATTCGCTGCTCCCATCGCTCTGCAAGCGACCGGAAAGCGGCTTCATCCCCCCGTTTGGCCAGTGCCACCAAAGACCCGTCATCCATCTCTTTCCTGTTCAGTTCGGTTGATTTCGTTTCTGTTTCATCTTAAGACGAGTGAAAGGGAGAAAAAGTTTTTGAGGTGGAGTGAAAAGGGAAAGATGAAAAGTAAAAAGGGATTCG
>JAFIFA010000146.1 GCA_020832225.1 Balneolaceae bacterium | reverse complement strand
CAACATCACAAATTTGTATCACCAGTTCCCGACACCGTTTTTGAAGATCACCCTTCAACACGTGATATCGATACTTGGTTACCCAAACTATGTGGCACGTCAACCGGGTCGTTGTATGACTTCCTTTTCGCATTGGTTTTCACATAGCTCAAAGGTTACCATTTTTTAGACTTTTCGAAACACTAAAGTTCTGCACTGAAAGTGCAGGGTTTTAAACCCTCAGTTGAGACCAATAAAAATGCCGTCGGACTCAATCCGGCGGCATTCCCGCTTTTTATACTCCCTGCACTTCTATACCTTTTGATCTGTTGAACCGATCAGAAAGAACACTTATGTCTATACATCATGTACGGAGTGATGATGAGCTCCGAGTTGTAACCAGCCGTTTAAATGAAGCCACTCAATTGGCTATCGACCTTGAGTTTGATCGTAATTTTCATCGTTACGGATTTAACCTCTGCCTGGCTCAGATCTTTGATGGTGACACCTGCTATCTCATCGATCCCTTGAGCCGTAATCTGGATGCATCAGGACTATTTCCCGTACTGGAGAACCCTGAGATTCCAAAAATTACATTCGCCTTTGGAGAAGACCTGAGACTGCTTCACTCATTGGGTTGCTTTCCGAAAACAATTTACGATATTGACATCGCCACCAGCCTTCTGAACTATCCTCCAACATCCCTCAACAACCTTTTGGAGGAAGTGCTTGGGGTTGATACGGGCAAATCTTCCCAACGAAGCAACTGGTTCAGGCGGCCTCTTACTGAAGATCAGGTAAGATACGCAGCACAGGATGTTCTGCACCTTTTTGACCTTAAAAAGGTTGTTGAAGAGGAGGCGAAGGAGAAGGAGATCACCGAATGGATTGAAGAGGAGAATGGGGTTTGGGATCAATGTGACTACTCTGAAAGCGCCAACGGCAGCTTTATCAAGGATAAGGACAAGAAACAGTTCAACGAAGTGGAGTGGCACCGCTACAAAGCGATTTTGCGGTTCAGAGAGAGAGAGGCGGAAAAGCTGAACCGGCCTGCTTTTCAGGTGATTCAGAAACAGGTCTGCACCTCACTTGCATCAAACACTAACCTGATTAGTCGCTGGATCTCAACAAGAGGAATCCATCGTCGTCTCAAGAATGCAAATGTGCAAAACAAGCTTCATTCAGCCATCAAAAACGCTGAAAAAGAGGCCAGAGAGCTTGGACTTGACCAATCAAGACCCGCACAGAGCCCCTTAACTCCTGAGCAGGCCAATCTATTCAGGGAGCGAAAGAACCGCATTAACAAACTCAAAACCGAAGTCTTTAAGCCTGTAAAAAAGCGAATAGAAGAAGAGTATGGCAAAGAGACAGCCACCTTTCTCTTTAGCAACCGGTTTATATCCGATATCGTAACCGGAGAACGAAGTGAAATGAGAGATTACAAGATCAGGCTCCTGAAGGAGTATGCCGATGAAATGAAGATCGACCTAAACTTGATCAACGAACTCTCCATGAACGGAAACGGCCCCTTGATTGAAGTTGAGAAGTAGGAGACGGAAGACGCGATCTGGCAGCGTCGGCGTTTTTGGTTAAACTGTAGAATAGTTGAACTGTTGAATTGTAGACCTGACAGCATTCCCGGTGTCTTTCCGTTCCGATGCTTCAGGATGTCAGCGTCGATTCAGGATGGTGGAAGCCGAAAGCCCGGTGCTTGCAATTCTTACCCGGAGCTCGAATTCGAGGTTGTCAATTGTCAACTGCCTGTTGTCAACTTTCTTTAAGATGTTGAGATTGTATAACTTATATTATCAACATCTTTGTGTAGAAATTAACCTGCAACCCGTAACTCGCAATTCAACTACCACCAAAAACACCCCCCTTTGCACCTCTTTTTTGGGGGGAATAGATTCGTCTCACATTCCACATCTCACGTCTCACGTCTCACGTCTCACGTAAACTGAAAAAATATAATCACCGCAAGAATCATCAGCAGCGTTACCCAAATCAAAATCGCATAGCGGCTCAGCTCCTCACCCTCTCTTCTCTGTTGAAAGCTCTTTGGTTTAATTCCCTGCAGGAAAAAAGTGAGCACACCGGCCAGGTTCACACATATGATATAGGTCAGTGTAAGAACAGCTGCACCCATTGCAAGCTCAAACTGCCCGCTCCCCAAAAGGAGTCCGGTAGCCACCATTGGAGGCAGCAGAGCCACGGCCACCATCACTCCAATTACGGCCGCTGAGATACCCCGTGTAAATGAGAGGCACCCTGCAACACCCGCTGCAAGACCAAGCGCTATATCGGCAAATGAGACCGTTGTTCTTGAATCGATCTCGTAGACTGAAGCATCGAAAGTAATAAAGAGCCCCATCAATACTGAAAGCAGCATCCCAAGAGAAAATCCCTGCCCAATGGACCGCAGCGATCGTTTCATCAGCGCTTTGTCTCCCAACGTTGTAGCCAGCGAAAGCCCAACATTGGGTCCCAAAATGGGTGCTATTACCATTGCACCAATCACCATGGCGGCACTGTTCCGGATCAGCCCGTTTGCAGCTACAATACAAGACAGGGCTATCAACACCAGATAGACCCAGGAGCTGTCAACAACCTCTTTGATATCCTCATAGAGCTCCTCGCGGGATATCCGTTTTACTCGCTGCGACTTCTCCCCTTCCTGTTTCTTTTTATCCTCCTCATCTTCCTTATCCACATCATGAGAAGGAATCGTTGCGGACACCGGCAGCAGGATAACCCTGTATTTTTCAGACGAGCTAAACGCACTTTCAATCTCCTTGAGAATTGATTCCGTTAGCTCGACATCTGCCAAAAGGTTGATGGTAGTCTTGCCTTCACGAGACTCTTCCGTCCAGTAGTCGAGGACATTCTCTTCATCAAATAGCTTCCTTTTGGGATCGTAACCTTCAGGGGGTATAATTTTGATCAGTCTGAGTGCCATTCTCCAAATATGCTTTAAAAGCTGACCGAAACCAAGATCGATCAGTATTTGGGTTGAAAGAACAAAAGCACCTATTTTGTTTAGAAAGTTCAATACAAATACCCCATGAAACCAAACATTTCTCCTTCCGGTCTCCAGTTTAATAGATATCCCCCTACAACCAACCGATCGCTGCGCGCCTGGAGTGCAGCTGATGAATATCTCCATCACTACATCGAAGAGAATAGCATCTCCGGACGATTTATAATCGCTAATGATCGTTTTGGCTTCCTTTCGGTACATCTTGCCTCAAGTAAGCCGATTATCATTGCAGACCGCATGAGCCAAAAAAAGGCCATTCTTAAAAATATGGAAATGAACAAGCTGGAATCCAACCTGCTGCAGTGGCAAACGCCTTTACCGGTTCCGAAGAATTTGAATACATCGACCGCAGTGATGCTCATCCCAAAATCTGTGGACTATTTCCGGTTTTTGCTCTCTGTAGCATCCCGAAACCTGTCTGAAAATGGTGTCGCACTTTGTGGCTTTATGACACGTCACTTTACTCCTTCCATTCTTGAAGCGGCCTCAGAGTTTTTTGAGGAGCATGAGCAGACACTGGCCAAGAAAAAGTCGCGGCTTCTGATTCTCAAAAAACCACGTACTGATCTGCAATCCGATTTTAAAACAACGATCACCGATCTTCCGGCCGGTTCCGGTTTAGAAAAGCTGATCCAATACCCAGGGGTCTTCTCATCAAACCGGATAGATCCCGCCACTCAACTTCTGCTCAGCCACCTCAAAGTGCACGATAGTGAGCACACCCTCCTTGATCTGGGTTGCGGAAGTGGAATCATTGCTGCAGCACTCCGGCAACTTAAACCCGACGCCAACATCCACCTGATGGATGACTTCTACCCGGCCGTCTACTCTGCTGAAAAAAATATGGAGGGTTTGGATGCTGCCATACATTGGGATGATGACCTCTCCGCGCCCGACATACCGGAACCTGACCTGATTGTAACCAACCCCCCATTCCATTTTGGCCATGAAAACAACATTGAGGTGACGCTCGGTCTCTTTCAACAAGCCTCCAAAAAGCTGGCTAGCGGCGGACGACTTCTCTTAGTGGCAAACCGTCATCTGAACTACCAGACTCATCTCACGAAGTTTTTTGATCAAGTGAATACTGTAGCGGAGAATGAGCGTTTTCGGGTTACGGAAGTGAAAAGGTGAGTTGCAGGTTGCAGGTTACAGGTTACAGGTTACAGGTTACAGGTAGAAAGTTGCACTTAGAAATTCAATCAAACAAGTAAACTAAGATCCTAATCCCATTGATCTGTTAAGCTTCCGACTTCAAGATTCTCGCTCAGACAGTTCAACGATTCAACAGTTCAACAATTCACCCCTTCTAGCTTCCGGCTTCCGACTTCAGGATTCAAAAAATAAGGGCCAGTCCCTCTCAGGAACCGGCCCCTTAACCTATCTCGACAGATATGGTGGCTCTTTTGGAGGTTACCACCACATAAAGTAAGATTTTATGACTCTCTCCATTAAAACGCCCTTATATGCGCCCCTCTGAATCAATCTCTTCTATAATTTAATATGCTCTCTCTGAATCCGGTCTGCTGGTCTCTTTACCCATCCAGCGGTAGATCGGGCAGAATGCGATGCCTCCCGAAATAATTGGGATCAACCCGATGAAGCCCCAAAAGCTTTCAAATGCGAGTCCCGCACCTACAATCAAAACACCTAATACAACTCGAATTATGGAATCTGTGTATCCTACATTTTTCTTCAGAATCATGATGTTCACCTTTATCTTAAAATTTAACCTGATTTCGGAACCTTCCGTGTTATCTTCTGATGGTTCCTTTTTTCTCTGTCGAGCACATCCGGACTGTCCGGGGTTTGACTCATCAGAGTCTGTCTCTTTTGTTCACTACTATGATAACATCATCACTACGTTCATACCCACAGTCCGAACCTGAAGAGAGGGTCATGCCTAATCCTATCAGGCGATAGGGGAAACCCCTAGTCTTTCAAAATCCCTGCAATACAATTTGATTTATCTTGTTGATTTTACTGACATATCGACACTATCCACTCTTCTTATATCACACTTAAACGCTACGATCCAATGAATTTTACTGCCCCATTTCAATCGGTTGTCTGGAAAGGCGATCACCTTATCATTCTTGATCAAACACTGCTGCCCGAAAACGAATCCATGATTCGGCTCGACTCAACCGATCAGGTATGGGAGGCGATCAAAAAACTGCGCGTTCGGGGGGCTCCTGCTATAGGCATAGCGGCAGCCTATGGATTTGTACTCGGCATAAAGACCCTTTCAGACAATCTGACCTTCGATCGATTTTTTGCCGAGTGTGACCGAATCTCGCAATACCTGAACTCCTCACGCCCTACCGCCGTCAATCTGTCTTGGGCTCTTAAGAGGCTGAATGCGGAAGTCTATACCCATAGGGAAAAAACAGTTACAGAACTCAAGCAGCTGGTTGAAGAGACCGCAATTGCAATCCATAATGAAGACAGGGAGCTCTGTCGGAAGATCGGGCAGAATGGACTGGAGCTGATTCGTGAAAAGAGCCGGATTCTCACCCACTGCAATACTGGTGGTCTGGCAACCGGTGAGTTCGGCACTGCATTCTCGGTTATACTCCATGCGCACCATGAAGATAAACTGGAAAGGGTTTGGGTTGATGAGACCCGACCGCTGCTGCAGGGTGCCCGCCTAACCGCCTGGGAGCTCCAGAAAGCGGAGATCCCCTTCTCTCTTCAGACAGACTCTGCCGCTGCATTTCTGATGAAACAGGGCAAGGTTGATCTGATTATCACCGGTGCCGACCGAATCACCCGTAATGGCGATACCGCGAATAAAATCGGGACATACAGCTTGGCTGTTCTGGCGAAGCATCACAACATTCCATTCTACGTGGCCGCACCCTACTCCACCATAGACATGAGCCTGGAATCGGGCAATGAGATAGAGATTGAGCTCAGGGATGCCGATGAAGTTTCCCATTTTGGCGAACGAAGAACTGCACCTGAAGGGACAGATGTCTGGAACCCTGCCTTTGATGTAACCCCCGGCGAACTGATTACGGCTATCATCATCGAGAAGGGCGTGATCAGACCAGACTACACCGAAAATCTAAAAAAATTGTTTGACAATTAAAGAGAAGAGAGTTGTTACTTATCGGTCAGTGAATTCAAACCGGTACCGTACAAGATCCTGAAATCCTGTTGGATCGTCTTCGGATGTGTAAAAATGGTCTCCATTGATATGCAGAATGGGTTGATCTTCCGGCCAGCTGAATGTTGCCAGAAGCTGATCCTCTTCGATGATCCACCAATCCAGATTTTCATCATCTTCAGTTATCACTGAGACCCATATTCGCGCGCTTTCATCACTGAGCATCGAACTGATTACCGGCCACGTTTCGGGGTACTCAGCACTCTCACGCACACGGCGAATCTGAAGGTTATGGCTGTATCTGGGGTGTATAACCGACTCGCGGTCCAGCGATGCTCTCTCCACAGGTACATACCAGGAGCGCTCTACCTCGCCCGACTCGTTGCGGCTTTGAATGAAGAACTCCTCGCTATCAGCCGTTATCATGCCTGATCCGAACGGGGCAATGAGTGGCCTCTCCGGCCTGTCCAGCTGGAACGGTGCCGGGCGCCCGGCATAATCTCCAATCAGATAGTGCGAGGCCTTCAGATTTGCGACCTCACCGCGAATCAGATTACCATCCATTGAGAAGCTGTGATAGGTTCGGCGGCGATCATCGTAATATACCGGGCTTCTGCGATCGCGGATACCGGCAAGAATTTCACCTTCCCCGATTAGAAAAAGTGGTTCCGGAACAAGACCCTCAATATCCTTTCCATCAAGAATGAAGTTCTCCAGATCTGTTTCCGCAAGCTCTGTCTCCCCTTTTAACTCCATCCCTTCCGCCCAAAAGCGATAAACGGACCCGGCCCCATCATCAAACAGATGGAGCTTGTCTCCGCTAATCTCAAGATTTCTGATAGAGCTGAAGCGGATGTTTTCATCTTCGCCATTTCCGAAGCGATGGATCAGATTGCCATCGCGACTGAACCGGAACACCTCCTCCCTATTCCAGGACCTCCCGGAAAAAAAGATCTCATCACCCCAAACAGCAACTCCGGTGATCTCCTCGAGCAGCAGCGAATCAGAAAAAATCTGTTCTCTGTTGATCTCAATCCCGTAAACCGCCTCACTTTGGTCCTCAAAAAGAATAAGATTCTCAACCTCCCGAATGTGCGGAGGAAGAGAACCATCATCACTGCCGGAGCATGATATGAAGACTGTTATCGTAAAGAGAATAAGAAGAGACCGTACCGGATTTTGCATTCCTTACTATTCTATCCGGTCGCTGTTAGTTCACTTAACGCCTTACCAAACGCTTCATCATCGATGGCTCCGTGGGAAGCACTCCAATACACCTCTCCCTTGTGAAGAATCAGTAGTTGTGGCGATTCGTGGCGTACACCACTTTTTGAGGCAATCAGGTTGGATACAGCTCGGTTGCTGATCACATCCACAAAATTAAAGGATGCCTTATCGCTAAACTCATTCATTACCGCCTCCGCCTTCGTTTTGGTGAAGATGCAGGTTGGACAGTTGTAGCTGTGTTTATAGATCACCACAGGCTCCTTTGAGGAAAAGAGGTTTTCTACCTCACCCTCAGATTCAGGAACCTTCCATGTTTCAGGAAGCTCCGGGCGACTGCCCATCATTCCGCGTAGTCCGCTTAAAAAGCTCATATCTGTTCAATCTCCAAGGCAAATTCCTATTTCACGTGCGGTGAGGATGGTATCACTATCCAGCGGCACAAGTTTCATCTTATCGGCCACATCGGCTAATGGAATGGTTTTGATTCGGTTCTGCTGCAT
>JAFIFA010000145.1 GCA_020832225.1 Balneolaceae bacterium | reverse complement strand
GCCAGTACAGCCCGCTCCCTGTAAACCCGGCGGCTTCCGGTTGATGCATTGTACGCCTCCATCAGGATGATATAGATTCCGATCCGGTTTCGGGTGCCGTCATCCATCAACCCATCCCACACCAGCGAGCCGCCAAAGCCGGCCGGATGATTCTCGGCAAGATTCCGTACCAACCGACCATACCGATCATAGATTCGCACCCTTAGCAGATAGTCGGGATTGTCAAATTGGTAGTTGATGAAAAGGCGATCCTCAAATCCATCCGCATCGGGAGAGAAGGGATTGGGCGAGAGTGTTATTACACCCTGTCGCTCATCAACACTCTCTGGGTGCTGATAGAGACTATTCCTGGAACCGGGTGTGCCGCCATCAATCGAGGCGGAGGAGCCCCAGGAGGATGAGGCATTTGAGGGAAGATCTTCAGAGATGCGCTCCAAGGCAACACCACGTACCGAAATCAGATTGGGATTGTGCCACTCCGGCCTGTAGTGCAGATGATCGCTCACGTTTAGCTCATCATTGGCAAGGTAGATGGCGCGTCCACCCAACGGGAGCGAGAGCGTGGTCCTGTGCATCCGCAGTGAGTGCGGATTCATCTCTTCCGGAAGGTTGAAGTAAACACCGACACGGCTCTCCGAAAGTTTCAGATTCTCCGTTTCAGGATAGATTACCGCATACCCATTAGCTGCGATCCACCGCTTTTCGGCACCGGAAGGCACCATTCTGCGCACCGCCCCATTTTCATCGGGCTGATCATGCAGAATGACGTTGGAAAGCGAGATCGCATAGGATCTTCGATTATAAATCTCGATATACTCAGACTGATCCGGAATACCGTTGTGAGGGTCTGCAACGGGTTGATACATGATCTCATTAATCAGAAGGTCGCCAGGCTTCATGGGGTGCACCACAATTACTGTGTGAGAAGGTGAGTACTGTCCGTCAGCACCGAAAAGTTGATCCACTCTTAAAGTCCACTCCTCACCGGTAAGAAGCCCGGATCCATCCAGATAGATCTTCAGCCCCGACTCTGCCACCTCCACCAGATCCACCTCCATACCATTAACAGAAAAGATTGGCTCCGAACCATCCATCAATACTTCACTGCTGAAGTACAGCTCTATCAACTTGCTCTCAGATCGCTTCGCAAAGGTCATTACCGGTACATCTTCACCGTTTTCGCTATTCAGTGATATGCCTTGGTGAGTTGCATTCACCCACCGGGGTTCACTTATTGCAAACAGATTGAGTGGAATCGTCACAAAAACGATCAGCCACAAAAACATACGCCCGGCATTTAGCTTGGCCGCTGGTATTCCTTTCATCTTCACCTCTCTCGTTGATAAAAATAAAAATGGGAGCTACGGTATCAACCGCAGCTCCCATAAGGACATTGAGAAATGTGCTCAAGCATTTCTCAAGTTTTTTCTTTGCTCTTTGTGTATCGTGTTCTCATAGGTATGAACCGAAAAACGGGAATCCCTTACAGAATTTTTTAAATTTATTTCCCGTTTGAACAAAAACCGCAAAAAACCGTCCCAATTTTGATTAAAGGTCGTTCAGTACCGTTCGAAATACCCAATGTGAACCACGGAATTGTTGTGGTAAAGGGACTTTTACACATTCGTGAAGCTGAGATTGTGCTTGAATTTGATCAGAGAGATGGATTCACACAGATTTTTAAGTCGGACCTCAAAGAGGTAGCCCTATCCTATTCCGACCTCGAGTCTGTAAAACTGGAGAAAAAACTCTTCAGAACCCGCATTATCATCCTTGCCAACTCCATGAAGATCCTTAAGGATATACCGGGTGCCGATCAGGGAAAAGTTGTGCTGAAGGTGAAGCGGAAAGACCGAAAAGCTGCTGAGGAGGCGATCTCCAAGGCGGCCCTCATGCTATCAGAACAGAAACTGAGGGATCTGGACGATACCGATTAAAGAGTGGGGCAAGATTTATATCAGACTGCAAAGATCTGGCTCTCGTCCCGAAACGCTTTAAACTCCAGCGCATTGCCGCTTGGATCGAGAAGGAACATGGTGGCCTGCTCACCCGGTTCACCCTTGAACCGGATATAGGGCTCAATAATAAACTCTGTATCGTGCTTCTTCAGTCGGTCTGCAAGCTCCTGAAACTGATCCCACTCCAGAATAACGCCGAAATGTTTGGCGGGCACCGCATGGCCATCCACCTCATTTGAGGCCGATTTTCCCGCATCCTCCGGACTGAGGTGAGCCACCACCTGGTGACCCCAAAAATCGAAGTCGATCCATTTTTCGGAGCTGCGCCCGGTTTTGCAGCCCAGAATATCTCTATAGAAATGGAGCGTTTTTTCAAGCTCTTTGACAGGAAATGCAAGATGAAATCGTGGTACAGACATCGTTTTTTATAAGTTTTTTGAAATTGATTAGTTATCGACTCGGCTTTCCAGATCGCTGAGAAATCGCTCAATCCGCTTTGCATTGACGCCCAGATCACTTCGGCCAACACGCGACTTCGACCTCATATCGACGCGGGTTGCGCCATTCTCCTCTGTGAAACGGATCACCACATCATCCTTAAAACCAAACCAGGCCAGCTTCTCTGTAGCCTCAATTCGGCCGTCGTTTCGATTGATGGCAACCAGTTTCCATCCGCGATCGCCCACAAGCACAACGGCATGATCCATCACCTCCTCCAGATCCATATTGACAATAAGGGGAGCGATATCGGGATAGGCCTCGCGCTGAGCGCTGGAGCTCTCTTCCTGATCATACTCGGGCGGATTTGGAGCGTCTTCACGCAGGCGCACCATCGCCACAAACTCTGGCGGTGAATTAAGATCGGTAGTGATATCGTGAATGGGTGGTACTGAGTTTGCCCGGTGCTGCCAGTAGAGTGCTGTAACCGATATTGTGGTTGTGATCAAAAATGCGATCACCATATAGGTTACCGCCTTGGCGCCTCGTTCCCGCAAGAACCAGAGCGAGAGCACACTGATAACAGCCACACCGATCGCCGCATAAGCACCATATCTCAACATAGAGAAAGCCAGCCCCAGCTCCCAAAGTCCCCACTGATAGCCGTAACCAGAGATTAAAAAGACGGCTGCAATGGCAACCGAGAGATACAACATGATTCGTGAAAATACCATAACTGGCAGGTTAGCTTTAAATGTTGACACTCAGAACAGGAATACCGGGTAACCGGTTCGTTATGGTAGACAATTCGCTTCAAAAAATCACCTCATCATTCCAACCTTCACATAATGGAATTGAATTAGCCTTACAGTTCTATAGACCTTATTTTATTTAGCTGTCTGAATAATCATAAAAAAGGAATTCATGGAAGGCCAAGTTCGCGTACGTTTTGCACCATCTCCAACCGGATTTCTCCACATCGGGGGACTCCGCACCGCACTCTACAACTACCTGTTTGCCCGATCGCAGTCGGGTGGAAAGTTCATACTCCGAATCGAGGATACCGATCAGAGCCGGTATGTGGAGGGAGCGGAAGAGGATATCATTCAATCGCTGGAGTGGTGTGGCATGAAGGTAGACGAAAGCCCGCTTAACCCCGGTGATTACGGCCCTTACCGGCAAAGTGAGCGAAAAGAGATCTACCACAAATATGCGGCGGAGCTGATTGAAAAAGGTGAAGCCTACTACGCTTTCGATACCCCCGAAGAGCTCGATCAAATGCGGGAACGTCTGCAGAAATCAGGTAACCCTTCACCAAAATATGACGCCATCACACGTCAGTCGATGAAGAACAGCCTCACTCTCCCGTCAGATGAGGTTAAAAAGCGGTTGGATGCGGGTGATGAATATGTGATCAGGCTCAAGGTACCGCGCCGGGAGACCATCCGTTTTGAGGATCTGATTCGCGGACACGTCTCGTTTGAGTCGAAGGGACTGGACGATCAGGTTCTGCTGAAATCGGACGGAATGCCAACCTATCACCTGGCCAACGTTGTGGATGATCATCTGATGAAGATCTCACACGTGATTCGGGGTGAGGAGTGGTTGAGCAGTACACCTAAACACATGTTACTCTACAAGGCATTTGGATGGGAAGCCCCGAAGATGGCTCATCTGCCGCTGATTATGTCGCCAAGCGGCGGTAAGCTCTCCAAACGGAAAGCGGAAGAGGAGGGAATTCCGGTTAACACACGCGAATATATACGCAGACATTACGAACCGGAAGCACTGGTCAACTTTCTCGCCTATCTCGGATGGAGTCCGGGCGACGACAGTGAGATCCATTCACTCAATGATCTCTGCCACCTCTTCACCCTCGATCGCGTGAGCAAGGGCGGCGCTGTATTCAATCATAAAAAACTGCTCTGGTACAATGAGCACTACCTGCGCGAGCAGTCGGACGCCACCATCGCTAAAAGACTTCGCAATATCTATGCATCCAACGACAATGTAACTCTGCCTGAAGATGACGACTACCTGGCAGAGGCAGTAGGATTGCTGAAGGATCGTGTAAGCAAGATCGATGAGCTGCTGGAAATGGGCGATTTCTTCCTGAAAGATCCGGAAAGCTACGATGAAAAAGCGCTCAAAAAGTGGA
>JAFIFA010000132.1 GCA_020832225.1 Balneolaceae bacterium | reverse complement strand
CGGACAGACCGCCCTCAAATGGTTGTGAAGTTTTTTTTCAGCCAGCTGGTCGCCAATAAATGCCAGCCCGGCCGTAGATGTGATGGGTGTGGAGGTAAGCTCAAATTCGAAATTCAAAGAAAGAAATCGTTAATCGTTCGTCTTCACCTGTTGGGTGAAGATAACAATTACGATAACCACAAGAAAATAAATGGGTTACAAGTCATAAACTGAATTAAGTCACGGAATCAGGTAAGCAGAAAAACCGGACATTTCTTATCAGGTGCTTTTCTGCCATTTTGGGATGTATGATCGGTGCTAAAGATATGGGAGATGGTTTTGGAGAGAACCGATATCACTTTGCTGCTGCAGGCCCATGCTTCGGGCGACATGCACGCACTCGATGAGCTGATGCCGCTGGTGTATGAAGAGATGCACAAAATGGCCCGTGGCCGACTGATGGGAGAACGCCCTGATCACACATACAGCGCAACTGCACTTGTGCATGAAGCCTATCTGAAGCTGGTAGATATAAACCGGATCGACTGGCAAAACAGAGGCCATTTCTTTGCTATCGCATCACGGGTAATGCGGAATATCCTCGTAAACTATGCCGTAAGAAAGAAGGCGGAAAAGAGGGGAGGAGGCCGGCAAAAGATAACGCTTGGGGTCTCTCATGCCGTGCATGAGACAGATCTGGACGAAATTATATCTGTGGATCAGGCCCTGAAGAAACTGGAAAAGCTGGATGAAAGACAAGCAAAAGTTGTAGAGTGCCGGTTCTTTGGCGGGCTTACCATAGAAGAGACAGCGGAGACTCTTGGTATATCAGAACCAACCGTCAGCCGCGACTGGAAAGTGGCAAGGGCGTGGCTAAATAGAGAGTTAAGTCTTGAGACTGTCAATTCTCAAATCTCAAGACTCATGACTCACGACTCGAGTTGGAAAATGGTAAAACAAATCTTCACCGAAGCTCTCGAGCTTGAGGGTGAAAAACGGGACCGTTTTATCCGGGAAGCATGCGGTAGTGATAAAGAGTTGATGGAGGAGGTGCGCTCTTTGATTGTGGCCCATGAGAAGCCCGGGGCGCTAGATCGGTCTATGGATGAGATCCGTCTGTCGGCAATTTCAGATGCCAGAACTGACCACATGAAGGGTGAGGTGATCGGGAAGTACCGGATCATTAAAGAGCTTGGCCATGGCGGTATGGGGAGTGTCTATTTGGCTGAACGGGCAGATGGTGAATTTGAACAGCAGGTGGCGCTTAAACTGCTCCGGAATGCATTTGCGAATGATGAGCAGATTCAGCGATTCAAAAGTGAGCGACAGATACTCGCTTCTCTGAATCACGACCATATTTCCAGGCTGCTGGACGGGGGAGTGACTCGCCAAGGCCAGCCGTTTTACGTGATGGAGTATGTGGATGGCATCCCGATCGATGAGTACTGCAGAGAATATGATTTGGGGATCAAAGAGCGTCTAAACCTGTTTTTGGATATCTGCAGCGCGGTTCAGTATGCGCATAGCAAATTGATTGTACACCGCGATCTTAAGCCATCAAACATTCTGGTAACAAAAGATGGCAGGGTGAAACTGCTCGATTTCGGCATTGCAAAAGTGCTGAGTGATGAGAGTGACGACAAAAATAGTGCTCCATTAACAAGACCGGGATTGCTTCCGCTCACGCCAACCTACGCAAGCCCGGAACAGATCAGGGGAGAGGCAATCACTACGGCTTCAGATATCTATCAACTGGGTGTGGTTTTGTACGAGCTGCTTACTGGTCGCCGGCCGTTTGACCTGAAGGAAAAATCTCCCGGTCAGATTGAGGAAATTGTATGTGAAACTCAACCATCCCGCCCAAGCAGCGCCGTGCTGAATGCTGATTCGAGGGATGGCAAAGCACCAATTCGCTGGAAAAAACGGCTGAAAGGTGACCTTGATACCATCACCCTGATGGCTCTCCGAAAAGAACCGGAACGGCGATATAACTCTGCCGAACAGCTCTCCGCAGATATTAAGAACCATCTGGAGGGGTGACCGGTCGCGGCATATTCTGACTCCAGGCTTTATCGAACCGGAAAATTTATTAGTCGTCACAAAGCCGGTACAGCATCATTCGCGATTATTCTTCTCCTAATAGTTGTATATGCAATTACGGTAACTCATCACTCCCATCAGACTCAGGCAGCGCTGAATCAGGCAGAGCAGGAGGCCGAAAAGTCGGAACAGGTGGTCGATTTTATGCTTGGTATGTTTGAGGCGGGTGAACCGCGTCTGGAGCAGGGAGATCAGGTTACCGCCCGTGAACTTCTTGACAGGGGGCTTGAAGAAGCCAACATGCTTGACAATCAGCCCGAACTGCAGGCAAATATGTTTAATGTGATTGGCCGGGTTTATACCGGGCTAGGTCAATACAATAGTGCCGCAGAAGTTCTGGAGGAGGCTGTTGAAATACAGCGACATCAGTCGGTTGATGATATTCAAACCGCCAGATATCTGACCGACCTTGCAGTGGCTTATACTCGGCTGGGAAGATATGAGAGAGCCTATTCAATACACAGCGAGGCACTTGATCTGGTAATGCAACACTACGGCAAGGATCATCCGGAAGTGGCAAAAAACATGCTTGCCATGAGCTCTTGGATTCCGGTAACCGGGATTGAAGAGGCGGCAAATTTGAGGAAAGAGGCCCTCCAAATCAGAAGAGATTCTTATGGAAATAATCATGCACTGACGGCCGATGCGCTAATGCAGGCCGGAAAAATTGAACGAAGCAGTGCCAATCCAATTCGCGCCATTGAATATTTTGTGGAAGCATTGGAGATACGAAAAGAGGTGCTTGGCCCTGAGCATCCGGATGTGGCCGAGAGCCTCACCTTTTTGGGGGATCTATATAATCTTTATGAAATTGACCGAGATCGATCTGAAAAATACTACCGTGATGCCCTTCGAATTCTTGAAGATATTCATGGATTTAATAGTAATGAGCTGCTGCATGTTTTAACAGGCCTTGCATCCCTTTTGATGCAAAAAGAAGAGTATGAGGAGAGCATGGATCTATATTCCCGAAACCTTGAAATAAGAAAAACCGTCTTTGGTGACAGTCATCCCGCAACAGCTGAAGGTTTTGGGCATATGGGATCAGCATTGAAAAAGATCGGGGAACTGGAGAGTGCCGAACACTACAACAGAAAATCACTTGAACTTTGGAAAGAGTTACTCGGGCCGGATCATATCACCATCAGCGGGGCTTCAGCGAGCCTGGCAATCACGCTAACCAAGATGAAGAGATTTGAAGAGGCTAAGATTCTTCTCGAAAGGGCGCTGGAGATCCAGGAAGCCTACTATGGGGAGCATTCAGGAGCACTTGTGCGTGGTTCGCTGGCTAATCTGTACAGGGAGATGGGCAAGTACGGTAAGGCAGTAGAGCTGTACCGCGAGGCAATCTCTATTATGGAGTACCACAACGCAGAAGACCATTACGACACTAACCGCCTTGAAAGAGAGCTGAAAGAGCTACTTGCTGTAACAGATCTATAGACTATTGGCAAAGTTGATTTTTATCAGGGGTTAAGAGATTATTTCGAAAAAAAGGAGTGCTGTCAGAAAGACCAAAAATTGTTATTTAAATTCTCCATTCGATTCTTCAGCTGATATCGGTTCCAGGATGTAAGATACCGGATAAATTTTCTTCACAGGAAACCCACTCCGTTTGGCATGTTCATGTATCAGGTCTTCATTATTGGCGATGTAAACACAGTGTGTTCTGTTTTCGCTGATATAAGAATGAACCCACTGAATATCGGTGCCGATCTCTTTCAGGGCTTTGATCGATTGCATTGCTGCAGCTTTTCGGTCCCGGTCAGTTAATTTGTCAACTCCCGGTACTTCTCTTTCGATTACGTATTTAGGCATCACGGTAAGTATTAATTGTTCTTTGGTTAGTTCATGTGAATCTGATTACATAAGTAATGTAAAACCGGAATGAGATGATCAATCATCCCGGTTCTGTTTCGAATCTTTATATGGATCATGCTGATTTCAAATATCATTTGAATTCATGTCAATGGTGATCATAAATCCATTACTTCCGCTCGATTCAAAAGCTTTGTTCCCTTTTCTGTAGGCCTGAATCTCATTCGGCATCATAACGAACCCATCATGACGAGGGGCTCCCCAATAGATTACGTTTGTCAACACTGCAGGTTCCTCGCTCATTGCGGTGGGCGGATGTACAAGGCGCATCTCAGCAGCGTTACCGTTATCGAGAAGAGCAACTGCTTCCTGAGTATTGGCGCTCCAAGAGATGGATAGATCTTCGTGTACCCCAAAGGATTCATACTCGGCTGGGAACAGGCTTGTCATGATGGTCGACAGTCCATCGCGTTGTGCTTCTGAAACTGTTGGATCGAAGTGAATGACCGCCCACTCACCGGTACCATCACCAAAGTATTCACCAAGATCGCCGGCCAGCCAAAATAGAGAGCCCTCCAGATCGGTATCGCCATAGTGGCCTTCGTTTACAATCCAGGCCATATTAAACTTGCAGTAGTGTTCAGCTTCACCGTGATCGTGGCTATGAGCGGCCGGCTCGGTGTTAAAATAGCACTGACAGAACATGGGACAGGTGCAGGCCTCAATGGCGGTTGCGTTGATCGACCATTCAGCTTCCTGGTCTAATGAGACAGCACTATCGGATCCTGTCAGGATAAAAGTTGTACCAATCAGTAGTAGAGGGAACAGACCCCAAATTATCATTCTTTTCATAACTGAAACCTCTTGTTTGTTTTTATTACCGGTAAAAAGTGGAGAGACCTCTTTTGTTGAAAGGCAGAAACTGGCAAGAATATCTATCATTTCAGGAAGTGCATTTTCTGCTTATAGTTGTAAAAACTAAAAGATGGACACTGTAAACCCTTAAAAATCAAGGTAAATTTTCCACCAAACAGATAAGAAGCCCGGCATCAATTCTACAGAGAAGTGCGGGATAGAAGTGTTCTTGGATAGAAAAAAATTAAGACGAAATTTGATTTCAATATCTCTCGATTGAGGTTTCCATTAATCATTTGGACAATTTCTAATCTTGATCAGAATGGGTACTAGCAGTGCTATGCATAATATTGTCTAGTTAAGAGTTTGTTTTTGAAATTCACGACTGTGTCGAATAATGAATAGGCCGGTATATAGCGTAAAAAACAAGGATTTGATGATTCTTGTCCAATCTAAAAAATACTGAATTTTCAGTATTGCCCGTAAAACATTGAACCTGTAGCATACCGGTTAAATCATCTTACGACACTATTAGAGGGCTTTGAACTACCCTGGGTTATTTAAAAATTTGGCCGAATAAGCCATAGTTCTTTCACGTATTGTAGATTTTAAGGGCATTTAACCCTCTCAGGAGCCGCATTTTGACCGATTTACGGCCAAAATCGCCGCTCCC
>JAFIFA010000126.1 GCA_020832225.1 Balneolaceae bacterium | reverse complement strand
AAACTGACCCGAAACCCGTAAAAGAGACAGTTCTAAGGGGTTGAACTGTAGAATTGTAGAACTGTTGAATCGTTGAGAGACAGAAGCCGGGAGTCTGAAGCCAAAAGCTCAAAGGGCCCGGATTTCCGGATTTGTTCCCTCCGCGATCCCTGCGCCTTCTCCGCGTCCGCCGCGGTTAAACTGACCCGAAACCCGTAAAAGAGACAGTTCTAAGGGGTTGAACTGTAGAATTGTAGAACTGTTGAATCGTTGAGAGGCAGAAGCTGGGAGTCTGAAGCTAAAAGCTCAAAGGGCCCGGATTTCCGGAACTGTTCCCTCCGCGATCCCTGCGCCTTCTCCGCGTCCGCTGCGGTTAAACTACTCCAAGATTTCAATTCCCCCTCCCTTTGAGCTTTCAGCTTATCCCTTTCAGCTACTTACTCGCTTTAGGGGAAACCCCTACACCCCTAAGGCATTTCCCTATCGGCTGATCAGATATTCACCGCTTATCTGGCAGTAGCTGATTCCTGATCTTGGAATTGTCATCAGGACAGAATAACTATAACCCCGACTGACAGACGAAAAAATTTTTATACAAACAGAGAATCAAACAAATCACAAGATTATTAAAACGACAATACTAACAGCAGCGCTTCTTGCCGGTTCACTCTTTTTTGCCGGACAGGCAGAGGCCCAGTCAGACAGAGACCTTCAGTACTTCCGCGCACCTGATAAAACAGGTCTGAACGTATTCGAAACACCAAAGACCACCGATGTGGAGTTTGATGGTGTCAAAGTAAGAATCGGCGGTGCAAACACACTCCAGTTCCAGGGCCTAAGCCATGAGAACAGCGGTGCTGAAATTTTCGAAATCGGCCCTAACTTCAACCTCGCTACTTCCAACCTGGACATTGATGTTCAACTCCACAGAGGCCTGCGGATGCATCTTCGCACCTACCTCTCATCTCGCCACCACTCACAGCCATATGTGAAAGGCGGGTATATGCAGGTAGACAGACTCGACTTCATTCAGGATGGCTTCATGGAGGAGCTAATGGATAAAGTGACGATCAAGGTTGGTCACATGCAAATAAATTATGGTGATACCCACTTCCGCAGAACCGACAACGGCCAGGCGATCCACAACCCATTTGTTGGAAACTACATCATGGACTCTTTTACCACTGAAGTGGGTGGTGAAGTTTACTTCCAGAATAACGGTTTCCTCGCAATGGTTGGACTAACCAACGGAAAATTAAACCAGACTGTACGTGAGCCTGCAGAAGGCCAGCTTGCAACCCGAGTGTCGCTTGTCGGTAAACTGGGCTACGACAGCCAGATCAATGAGGATCTTAGAGTGAGACTTACAGGATCGGTTTATCATACCGGACAGACACAAACTGCCTACCTCTATACAGGCGACCGTGCCGGCTCCCGATACTATAACGTACTTACAAACAACGCCGGTGAGTTCAGAACACCTCGATTCAACCCTGGATTCAACAATGAATTGACAGCAGTTATGATCAACCCATTCGTGAAGTACCAAGGTCTCGAGTTCTTCGGAGTCTACGAAGTGGCAACAGGTAAAGCTCAGGCTGAGCCAGACACCCGTACTTTCACTCAGTATGGTGCAGAACTGCTCTACCGATTTGGCTCTAACGAAAATATCTACTTAGGTGGACGTTATAACCTGGTAACAGGCGATACAGCAGCAGGTGAAAGTGTCGACATCAGCAGAGTAAATATTGGCGGAGGATGGTTCCTCACCAATAACGTACTCGCTAAGGTGGAATATGTTACTCAAAGCTACGACGGATTTAGCGCTGGCAGCATCTTCGAAGACGCCAAATTCAATGGAATCATGCTCGAAGCAGTAATCAGCTTCTAAAGATAACGAACCAGAGACCGGTGCAGAGTGTTTAACCTGCACCGGATTTTTTTAAAACAAAGGAGACAACCATGTATTTAAAGACCTTAATAACCTCGACAATAACCGTTCTTTTCCTGGCCGGTTCACTCTTTGCCCAGGATATCACCATGACGGTGAAAGATTCGCCTCAAATGAAAATGGACGGTGATGCTAATGTTCGAAGCTGGGATGCTGATATTGAAAGAGTAGAGGGCACCCTTGTACTCACTGATGTTGAAAATTTTTCTATTGAAAATCTCAAACCTGAGAATATCAAAGAACTGACGCTTACTATTCCTGTAGAGGGAATCGTTTCCGATTCAGGACGACTTACCCGTAATCTTCACGGCTACATGGAAAAGGATGATTATCCCGAAGTCACATTCAAACTGAACCGCGTTACAGATATCGAAATTGAGAATGGCAGTGCCAGAATAACCGCAGAAGGCGTAATCAACGCAGCAGGCAAGGATCATACCGTAACGATGACTACTACCGCTTCACTAAATGGCAATGGCACCATCAATTTTCGCGGGGAGCAAGAGCTACTGATGACCGACTTCGGCATCGACCCTCCAACAGCCGTAATGGGTACAATTCGTGCCAGAGATGAGATTGTGATCAGTTACGATATAAATTTCGGGCGATAAAAGACCAGACATAATCGCCATGAAAGCAACCATCACACTTATCCTAACCTTTTTGCTGACCGGCCTCCTTTGGGGGCCGTTTGGCGGTGAGGCCATCTCCCAGATCCGATACATACCCGATAGCGGAAGTAAACTCTGGATCGAGGGGAGTTCAAACGTAAACAGATTTCAGTGTGATGCAGAGGAAGTTGAAGGCCGGGCACTTGTGTTTTCACAGATGCTAAGTCAGGTTCCCGGAACCGTAGAGCAGAGCAACAGAGGTAATGAACTATCCATCCGTGTGGATGTCGCTGTTGACGGTTTTGAATGTGGACGAAGCCGCATGAACCGTGATCTTCGGGAAGCTCTTCAGTCACAGGAGTTCCCGAAAATCACATTCATCTATGGAAGTGCAACACCCGTAAATGGCTCTGAAACGGAAAATGAAACCGGCAGAGTCACCCTTGAAGTAATCGGATCACTAACTGTTGCCGGAACCACCAGGGATATCCGATTCAGTGTTGAGGGAACCTACATGGAAGACGGACGCATACAGGCAACCGGGAAAAAAGAGATTAAAATGAGCGACTTTGGCGTGGAACCACCCACCGCAATGCTTGGAATGGTGAAAGCCAGGGATGAACTCACCGTACATTTTGATCTGATTGCAAAACAAGATGAAACAGAATAGTAAAAGGTATGCGTAATGCTTAGTGAATGGATTCAAATAATTAAAAGTCAGGATCGATACAGATCTGATTTGTGGCGCATACAGGAGTCCGGAACATACGTAGAGTTTTCCGTTGATCCCGCCCACACTAAAATGAGAGAGAGCTACAGAAGCTCGGTCTTACATATTGGAAGAGCACTGCAGGCGCTTCAAAACTCAGCACAGAGAGAGGGAATTCCCCACCATATCCAAAGCTTTCCAAATCTTGAAAACTCCAGCATCATCGCTGTTCTCCGTCTGAGTGAACACATTCGAAAATCTCGTTCAGACCAATATCAAAACGGATCAGATCAGCCTGTTTCCGGAACTCCACTGGAAACGATGGAGAGAGTGGCAACTAACCTGCAGCTCAAGGTTCAAAAAACAGGACCGGATTCACCTTTAGTAAAAAAGTCTGAGGTTTTTCAATCGGGTCAACATGAAAACCTGGTCGTACTTCAAAGCAAAACAGACAATCCGTTTACCTGGCTCAATACCGGATACTGGATGGAAATCGTTGGTGAAAAGCTTAAAGGAGAATACATCATACCTCACATAGACCAACTTTCAGATATCGACCTCAGGAAACCTAAAGAGTCTGACGGAGGATACTACAGCCAGCTATTGGTTCAGCTTCCCAAGACCGAAAAGCGAACAGCGGTTTAGAGCAGAATCATCCCAGAATCGATTCAATCCTGATTTCTGAGCTCATGGTTTTGTGGACCGGGCATTTTTTTGATATTTCAAGCAGCCTTTCGCGCTGTTCATCACTAAGATCTCCCTTCAAAATTATCTCTTTCTCAATATGGTCCACCTTAGCCTTGGGGTCATCGCAATCCGCACAATCTTCAGCATGACGTTTGTTGTGGCGAAGCTCTACATATGCGTCTTCGAGTGGCCAATCTTTCCTTTCGGCATACATTCTCATGGTAATTACCGTACATGAGCCCAGCGCCATCAAAAGGTAGTCGTAAGGATCAGGGCCACTATTACTGCCTCCCATATTTTCCGGTTCATCAGACAGAAGTTCATGCTTACCGGCATGCATCGTGGTTTTATAATTCTCCTCACCCAGATGTATATGGACGATTTTCTTGTTTTCGTTACCTGTTTTATCCTTGGCTTCTTTTTCAGTCATCAGATTACTTATTTCGGTTAATCATGCATTTTAGCGTACCCAACTCCCTGTAAATCCCGCTTCTGAAACTGCAGCGTGAAGGTGGTACCTTCATTTGAGCTTTTAAAATCAAACTCACCACCAAGTTGTGCTGAAAGCACTTCAATAATCTGCATCCCGAGAGACTTCACACTCTCCACGCCTTCCTCAAGGCAGAAACCGATTCCATCATCACTGATTTGGAGAGAAATCTCGTCTGCTTTCTGGACCAGTTCAATTGAGATCCTTCCTTTCTCTCTACCTTTAAAAGCGTGCTTATAGGTATTTGTAACCACCTCATTGATTACCAGTGCACATGGAATCGCCTGATTGATGTTAAGTTCAACGTTATTGTTGGATATATGATGCTTAACATCTACGCCCCGGTTCATGGTCTCATCAATACCGGCAAGTAGTTTTTTAAGCACTTCCGAAAACTGGAGGTTGGTAAAGCTGGGGTTGTGATAGAGCAGTTCATGAATGGTTGCCATTGTGCTGATCCTCGTAATGCCATCCATCAGTTTTCTGGCCACATTTTCATCAGCCTCCTCAAAGGCCTGAAGCTGCATCATACTCGAAACAACCGCCAGATTATTCTTCACCCTGTGATGGATTTCGGAGAGCAGTACCTCCTTTTCCGTAAGTGACTGTTCAAGTTCAGTCTCATATCGTTTCTGTTCAGAAACATCACGACCTATAGCAATCCAGTGAGAATAGCCTCCACTTTCATTCTCTACCGGAACCATCGACATATTGATCCAAAACGGTGTGCCGTCCTTTCGGTAGTTGATAAACTCAACCTCAGCTATTTTCCACTCTTCCATTGCTTTTCGAAGATCTTGCCTGACCCCCTCATCGGTTTGTGGGCCATTGAGAAAACTGAGAGTTTTTCCAGCAATTTCATCCTCATTAAAGCCCGTCATCGCCCTGAAGGCGTCATTTACATAGAGAATCCGGCGTCCTGGAAGCTCCGAAGGCTCCGCTTCAAGAATCACAACAGACTCTGTAGAGTTTGTAATCACAGACTCCAGAAGCTTCAGCCTCTCCTCCTCTTTCAGCTTCTCAGTAATGTCTATGGCCAGAACAAGACGGGCTCTCTGTCCTGCATACCGGGTATCACTACTCTCTATTCGAACTTTTATGATTTCCCCCGTCTTGGTCTTATGTTCAAAAATTCCTTCAAAGAGAGAACCACGACCTTGTTTTGAAAATCCGCCAGGGATATTTGAATCGGGCAGTATATCATCTACCCTCATCTCCAAAAACTCATCCTTATGATATCCGTATTTATTAACAGCCGCTTGATTCACATTCAAAAATTTTCGGGTATGTACATTATGAATCCACATCGGCTGGGGAGTCAGTTCAAACAGATCTCTGTACCCCTTTTCAGATTCTCTCACTTTGGATGAGAATACATTCCGCTCAATGCTGTAAAGAATGCTTTTGTAGAGCAGGGTTGGAGAAAGGTCGTCTTTGAGAAGATAGTCTGAGATCCCTTTCGAGAGGGATTTGACGCTAAAATCCAGATCGGTGTGTCCAGTAAGTATCACAATTGGAATATCGGGAGCGAGTTCGAGAATGTCTTCAATCAATTTTTCACCATTCCGATCGGGCAGTGAGAGGTCCAAAAGTATGACATCAAACCGAGTCATGCCGGCACCCAATAACCCTTTTGCCTCCTCAAATGTCCTGGCATGATAGAGTTCAGCCTGCTCATACTCATCCCGAATAAACTCTTCGACCAGAACAAAGTCGCCCAAATTATCTTCTACAACGAGTATGTTCAGTCTTCTTCTGTCTTTTGACATTCAATCTCTAATCAGTTCTTAAAGGGGAGTTGTACCAGGTTCACCCAGAACTCCTCAATGCTTATTACGGCATCCATAAAATCAGAAACCTCTACCGGTTTGGTGATGTAGCAATTTGCATGATTCTTGTAAGACTCCAGAATATCTCGATCAGAAGATGACGTCGTTAGCATGATAACAGGGATGTGCCTGAGTTCATCATTGGTTTTGATAAAGGAGAGAACCTCATGACCGTTTTTACGCGGAAGATTAATGTCGAGTAATATAAGATTTGGAATAATCGCATCATTAAAGCCTTCATCCCGGCTCAGATAGCGGATTGCTTTTTCACCGTCGTTAACCACACTAAGATCATTGGCAATCTTCCCATCTTCCAGAGCTTCCCGAATTAACAGTATATCACCCTCATTATCTTCCACCAGAAGAATGTGTATCGAATTCATTTTCATATGCTTCCGCCTTATGATGATTTTATTGTAAAATGAAAGGTACTCCCTGAACCGAGACTAGACTCAACCCATATCCTTCCCTGATGCTGTTCTACAATTTTTTTGCAAATTGCCAACCCAATACCGCTCCCGCTTTTGCCCTCATTTGTATGAAGCCTTCTGTAGAGGTTAAAAATCTCTTCAAAATACTCTTCAGAAATACCAATCCCATTATCAATAACTGAAATCTGCCATTCATCAGCAAGCTTCTTTCCGGCTATTTCTATCTTCGGTGGTACACCTTCCCTGCTGTATTTCAATGCATTCATTATCAGGTTTTGAAAAAGCAGCTTAAGCGACAGCGATACTCCCTTCACTTTAGGTAACGGGTCAACAATTATTTCTCCTTCACTTTCATCGATTACCACTCGGGTATAACCTATAACATCCTGAATAATCTCATTTAGATCTACCTCTTCCTGATCACTATAGACCCTCCCAATGCGTGAAAACTCAAGAAGATCATTGATCATGGCAGCAATTCTCCTGGCTCCGTCTTTGGCGAATCCAATATAGCCAAGTGCTTTTTCATCGAGCTTTTCACCATACTTCCGCTCCAGAAGGTCCATGAAACTGCTTATCATTCTGAGCGGCTCGCGCATATCGTGAGAAGCGGTGTAAGCGAAATCTTCCAGCTCTTTATTGGTTCTCTCAAGCTCCCGTGCCTTTTCATGAAGCTCCAGGTTCAGAAACTGAGAGTCGGTAACATCCTGAGTAACCCCTTCAAAAACAACACGGCCATCTGAATCTTTGTTGATTTCCGCCCGCTGATGCATCCAGCTTACAGATCCATCATCGTGTATGATTCGATGTTTAAAATTGATCTCTTCTATTCTGTTCGTGATGGCATCATTGGCCCTTACAAAAAACTTGCGGTCGTCCTGATGTACACGCTCCAGTATTGTCTCAAATTCGGGGATAAATCGATCCGGATCCACACCCCACAGCTCGTATAGTTTATCGGACCACTCCAGCTTTCCCTCATCCAAATGGTAGCTCCAATATCCAAGTTTACCGATCTCTTTTGCTCTCAGCAGACGACTATTTAATTTCCGAAGATCTTCACTCACCTTCATTTCGGCTGAGGTCGCAAAGCATAGAACCAGTACGCCTACAACCATACCGTCTGGGTCGATAACAGGGCTGTAACTATACGTTCCGACCTCTTCATTACTACCAGCTTTTATATTTTCCGGAACGGGCTGGCCATCAAGTTTAATTGTCGATCCTTTTGTCTTAACAGTCTTAATTTGATTCTCTATTTGTTGCCACGCTTCGCCCCAAACATCTCTGCCGGGCTTTCCCAGGGAGTCTGTATAGTTGCCGATAAACCCAAGCGTGGGCCGAAAGGCATCATTGTAGAAGCAGAAATGATCATCACCCCAAAAAAGGTACTTGGGAAAGCCGGAGTTCAGAAGAATGCCCAGTGAGGTCTTCAGGGTAACCGGCCATCCTTCTGGTGGACCAAGCGGATGATTACTCCAGTCAAAAAGGCGAATATACTCAGCACACTCCCCTCCTTTTCTTAAAAAAGGCAGAGATGCGTTATTTACTCTATTTCCGCTCATCTCTCTTCATTTTTTTGATGGTAAAGTGAAACGTAGATCCGCTTTTGCCATCAGATTCCACCCATATTCTTCCGCCATGCATCTCAATCACCTTTCGGCAGATAGCAAGCCCCATACCCGTACCTGAATACTCTTCATCTCCATGGAGCCTCTGAAAGATGTTGAAGATCTTTTCTGAATACTCCTCATTGATCCCAATACCATTATCCTCTACCGTGAATTGTCTGTATTCATCCTCTTCAACACAGCTTATTCTAACTACAGGCTTTTGGCCGGGCTCATGATATTTAAGTGCATTCCCGATCAGGTTTTGAAACACCTGTTTGATCGACCCTTCGGAGGCTACAATAACGGGCATCTCGTCCCATTCCAGACTGGCACCGGTTTCACGAATGGTTTTTCCATGCAAAGTGCTAACCTCTTTAAGTAGATTGTTCAAATCTATCTCTTCCATCTCCGGCTCACGGTAGCCGGCTCTTGAATAGTCCAGAAGATCGAGGATGATCTGCCTCATTCTCCTGGCCCCATCGGTGGCAAAACCGATATACCTGCGAGCTCTGTCGTCCAGGTCATCGGCATATTTATCTTCGAGCCGGGAGAGGAAGCTGGTAATCATCCTCAGTGGCTCCTGAAGATCATGAGAGGCGACAAAGGCAAACTGCTCAAGTTCCTCGTTTGACTTTGCTAATTCTATTGTCTGTTGCTCAAGAGCGGTATTCAGTTCTCTCATCCGCTGGTCTGCTTTTATACGTTCGGTCACATCTTTGAAGAACACTGACAAACCTAATGATGACGGATAGGCACTCACCTCTAACCACTTATCAATGCCTGGGTAATACTCCTCAAAATGAACATCCACACGATCGTCAACAGCTTTATGATACTGTGTATAGAATTCAAGTGACATTGCATCTTCATACTGTTCCCACAATTTTTTGCCAATTATTTTTTCCCTCGGCATATTTGTTAACTCCTCAGACTTGTGATTCCAATAGGTAACTACCCAATCATGGTCAACAGCAAAAAATCCATCCCCGATACTCTCCAGAATCTCATTTTTTTCCATATAGGCTTTTTGAAGAGCCTCTTCCGCTTCCTCATTTTCAATGGCCGATGCAAGGTTTATAGAAATTGTTTGCAGAAAAGCGATCTCTTCCTCTTCCCATCGGCGCTCCTCCCTGCAATCATCAAACCCAATGAAGCCTGCAAACTTACGTTCAATAAATACCGGTACCATTAACAGAGACTTGATATCCTGACTCTGCATCAATTCTCGCAAGTCATTATTTTCCATCTCCGATACAATCATATTAAATGGCTGATTGTTTGACAGAGGCTCATAAATCTCACCAATAAGCTCCGGTTCCTGATTTCGGTGCACGGGATTACCAATTTCCGGTTTCACCCCTTTCCGAACCCACTCTAATCGCATACTTGTCTCAATAAACTCGCCATTTTCATCTGTTTTGTTTTCAAAGAAGTATGCCCTGTCTGCACCTGCAACGAACCCAAAAGATTGCAGACTTTCATCCAGTGCCTCAATCCAGCGATCTTTTTGAATCAACAAGCTGTTAAAGTTTGCGATGGCGTCGAGCTGCAGCGTTTTCCTGACTATTTTCTCCTGAGCGTCCTTTCTATCATCGATATTTTTGAAATAGACTGAAATACCATTTTCAGCCGGGTAGGCAGAAACATCAAACCAGGAGTCGATCGGCAGGTAGTAATACTCTAACGATCTCGGTATTTTCTCTTCCATTACCTCTTTGTAAACCGCATAGAGCTCCGTATCCCTTGCAGGAGCAAACACATCCCACATATTTTTCCCAATTACTTCATCTACGCTTTTACCCAGCAATCTCTCTGCTTCCTGGTTAAAGTAGGTGATTGCCCACTCTTCGTTAATTGCATAGAAAGCATCCGAAATACTTTCAAGGATTCTGTTTTTTTCATTTAACAGCTCCCTTCTTTCGGTCTCTGTTTGCTCTCTTTCAATAGCCACAGCCAGATTGGACGTGATCGTTTTCAATGTTCGAATCTCCTCATCACTCCATTTTGACTCATCCGTACAGTTATCGAAACCGACAAACCCATAAAACTGCCCCTTAACATTTACTGGTATAACGAGGAACGATTTTATATCCTGGCTCTCCATTACATGCCGTGTAACGTTATCCTCTTGCAACTCACTTATAGAACCCATACTAGGCTTTCCTTCAATCATCGGGCCCATAAGTTCCGGAATTCCCGCAAACGGTATCTCATCCAGATCGGGGTTATTCAGCTGTGATGTTACACCTTCACGACACCACTCCAGTTTCTGTGTGGTGAAACCCTCCCCCGTTACCGGATCGTACCGATTCTCAAAGTAGTAGACCCTGTCTGAATTAACGGCCTCACCAATCAGCTCCAAGTGGTTTTCAAGTGCTTCAAACCATTCTGAGTGGTCTACCAACGCTGCATTCAAACTGGCGATAGCGTTAATATGCCTGTTTCTCTCCTGAAGATTTAACTCTGCAACTTTCCTCTCGTGAATATCCTGATAGCTTCCATAGATCCGTTGGCACTCTTTTCCAACCATTTCAGACTCACCAATACATCGAACCCACCTCTCATTCCCATTGGCTGTTACAACGAGTAGTTCCAAATCAAATGGCCCTCCTGTATCTATAGCCTGATCTACAGCCTCCTGAATTAACGTTTTGCTTTCTGGTGAGTAGAATTCAAATCCTCCTGTCAGGGTTGGATTATAGTTCTCATCCACTTCAAGGATCTCTCGGGTCATTTCCGACCAGTACATCTCATTTTCATTTTCACGAAAGTCGAGCTCCCAGCTGCCAACCCGTGCCAGTCGATTGGTTTGCGTAAGCAGCTGTTCCAGTACTTTTTCATCCGTTACATTTCTGGCAACGCTGTAGATCAGTCCGTCTTCATAGAAGCTTTTTGTTACCCAAGAGAGCCATACCGTTCGACCATCTTTGGTGATATAACGATTTTCAAAACTTGGGCTCCCTTTTTTCTGATTCAGTGCCTCAATTTCACCCGAGGTACGCTCCCTGTCTTCGGGGTGCGTAAAGCTTTCAATTGGCTTGGTCAGCAACTCCTCTTCACTATACCCAAGTAGTTTACTCATGGCAGGATTCACCTTTTTGAAGTAACCGTCCATTCCGGCAACACAGATGATATCGGGAGCAAAGCTAAAGATACGGCTCAGCTCCTCTTCAGCGCTTTTTCGTCTTATCTCTGAACCCAGCTGCTTGCAGAGCTCTTCAAAGAGGGGTCCCAAATGATTCTTCATCTGTTTTGCCTCTTTCACTCCAAAAACCAAAACGCCTACTACACTCTCCTTATCGAGGATAGGGAATCCATACCCAACCTGAAATCCCGCCTTTTTAGCTGCACTACTTCTTGCAAACTTCTTATTGGATCCGAGTTCATCCCAGAACTGTGCTTCTTTCGACTGCCAAGCCACTCCGGGAAGCCCTTCCCCTCTCTTAAAAGATCTTATTGAACCAGATTGATCATAAAAAATGTCCGCCCCATGACCATTCCGAACATGCGCCGACAGATGGATCTGTTCTTCTTCCCGATCCACCAGCCAGAACTCAAGCATTGAGAAACTACCAAAGTTCATAACCGGTTTCAGCGACTCTTCAAGAGCAGAATGGAGCGAGTCTGTTCTGTTAAAAGCCCGACTGATGTCATTGAGCAGTTGCTGTTGGAGCTCACGATTTTTTCGTTCAGTAATATCTTTATGAACAGTGATGAAGTGAGTGTACTCTCCTTCCCTGTTTGCTAGTGGTGTAATAGATTGATGAACCCAATATTCACTACCATCTTTATGGTATTGGATGATTTCCAATTCAGCAGGCTCCATACGGCGTAGCGCCTTGTCCAATTCGCGAAGCCCTTCATGGTCTCTATTAGGACCATAGAGCATATGTGCTGTATTGCCAATCAGTTCATCAACTGGATATCCGGAAAGTTTCTCAAAGGCTTTATTTGCAAATTGTATTTCAGGGCTAACATGATCAATCATTGGTGAAGCTTTTGTGATTAGAACCCCATCCTCAATGTTGGTCACCACCGATTCCATCAGGCGGAGTCGCTCTTCCTCTTTTTTTCGTACAGTCACATCCTCCATCGCTCCCACTATTCGGTCTATATGACCTGCACTGTTCAGAAAGACCATCGCTTTGTCATGTACATAGGCGTACTTTCCATTGGCTTTTCGGAACCGGTATTCATTATCCAAGCGGCTTTTCTCTCCTTTCATCAGGTTCTTGAGCTGCCCTTCAAGGTCCAGTATATCATCGGGATGAACCTTGTTCAACCAGTTTTCTATACCATTTAACTCGTGATCAACATTGTAGCCAAAGAGCGTTTGGAACCCTTCACCCCAATAGAGTTTTTCTGTTGCGGGATCAAAATCCCAAATAGCCTCAGATGTGGCGCGGGTTACATATTCAAATCTCTCTTTACTCTTTTTAAGGTTTCCAAGAACCCTCCGGTTTTCCAACATAATCTGAAGCAGCTGACCGGTTCTTCGAATTGTATTCAGTTCCCGGGCAGACGGCCTGCGCGCTTCCGTATGATAAACTGTGAACGTAGCCACTGAATTTTTGGCCGAGTCCAAAATCGGCGTTGTATAAGACGAGAGTAGCCCCGCTTTTGCTGCATATTCCTTGTAATCTTTCCATAAAGGATCATTGGAAATATCCTCAACGATCACTATCTCTTTTCTAAACGCTGCAGAGCCACAAGACCCTTCACCTTCTTCTATAGGCATACCATCCAGAATATCCAGGAAGGAAACTGGCAAGGATGGTGAAATTGCACCTGTTAGCACGCCTTTTTCTGCAAACTGGATTGAAGTGTGGATCCCATCATGAAGAGTTTCAACACCATTCAGAAAACCCAATAGCACTTCATTCAGTTGCTCTTCTGCGGCATCCCTTTCAAGAATTTCTCTCTCTAACGCTTCAAGGCTCTTATAGTAGTGCTCTTCTGTGATATCTCTGGAGTTTGCGATAAGCCCGCCAATAGCCGGTTCATCTCTGAGGTCACTTATTACGGTCTCAATCCACCTCCAGGAACCGTCACCGTGCTGAAAGCGGTATGGCGACATACGAATTCGTTTTTTACCCTCTACATTCTCCAACTCTTTCTTGACCCTTTCCAGATCGTCCGGATGGATGAAGCTGAATGCATTCTTTCCAATAAGCTCCTCCACTTCAAAACCCAGATATTCTTTGTAATTAGGCGTAATGTAGGTGTACTCACCTGAAACTTTAAGAATTGCAATCAGGTCAGATCCCTCCTGAACAAGACCCCGAAACCTCCTAATACTCTCTTCTACCTTCCTCTCCGACTCTTTAATTGCAGTAGCATCTCGAGCAACCGCATACATAATCTGATCATCTTCATTCCATCGGGCAGACCAGATCATATGAACCAAAGATCCATCTTTTCTAACGTAACGGTTCTCAAAGTTGGTCATATCCACGCCATCCATGATACCGGTTGCCGCACGAACGGTAAGATCGTGGTCATCCTTATGAACCAGAGACATATACTTCTTTCCTTCAATCTCTTCCGGGGTGTATCCCCAAACCTTTTCAGAAGCCCGGTTTACCTTCACAAACCTGCCCTCCTCGTCAATGGTACAGATCACGTCCATAGACTGATCCAAAACACTTCTGAGTTCATCTGCGTCTGCTTTAGGGTCTCTTATATATATCGCACTCAAGAAGAAACTTTTCTGCCCTTGGCCGGCTCCTGATATTGAAGAAATTCGAATTAGATATTTCCGGCTTAGATCTTCCTCTTCATACTTCTCTTCCCAACTTATCTCTGAACCACTCTCTTCTGCGATTTTAATGTGAGACGCAATAAGGGCTGCCTGCTCTTTTTCAAATATTTGTTCAATTAAAACGGGCGATTCACCGTTTAAGGAGATCCCTGTTAACCGAAAGAAAGCGTCATCAGCTGATTGCAAACGGTACCTGCCCTCTATGTCTGATATGAGCAAGGTAAAATTACTCTCCTCCTGTTCATCTGAAAAACGAATTCCTAAAGCTTCGATCAACCCGTCAAGATTTTCTTCAGATGGTGATCGTTTATCCATTCCGTTTGTAGAATTGCTCATAACCCTGTTAACTGCAATGTGTGTAGATTACCCAATCGATGGAAACCGGTACCAACTGTCAAACTCCAGTATTTTAACATTAGTGCTCCCTTGAACCATCTCAGGAAAGACAGATAGTTCGGAGTCTGTCACTTTTTAAATAAAGAAAATTACTGAAAAGCTGAACTACTAATCCTCGAATATGAGAGGTATTTCAATATCTACCCTAACCCCACTGCTATCACCTGTTTGCACCATCACGATTTGTCCGCCATAGCGCTGTACTCGGTTTTTCACATTGGCAAGGCCAAGTCCTGTCCCATTCATCGCTTCGTCCTTCAGACCAATACCATCATCTTTTATTGAGATAAAGATGGTGTTCCCAATCTCCTCTGCTGTAACATAGGCATTTTGAGCGCCGGAGTGTTTAATGATGTTATTACAAAGCTCCTGAACCGATCGATATATATTGATTTTAAGAGCTGTGTCAACATCAGTTTTTTCATTTTTCAGGTAATTTTTAAAATGGAACTGAATATTGCTTACGTGTGTCAGCTGCAGTATTAACTGCTCCAGAAGTTTGGAGATTGGCAACTCTTCAAACTCAGCTGATTTTAATTTGTGCGATATATCTCTCGTGTGAACTGTTGTCTTCCTGATCAATTCATGAAGGCGTGAGATCTCATCCTGTAGTGGATCGTTATCACCGGCCAGATTGTATAGATTCTGTACAAACATGCCGCACGCTGCAAGCTGCTGAACAATTCCATCGTGCAGCTCACGGGCAATCCGATTCCTTTCAGACTCTTCTGCCCTTAGTGCACTCTCTACCATTCTCTCCTGGACCTCTATCTTCTCTGACACATCCTGAACCATAAAGAGCACAGATCTCTCACCTCTGTAGTCAATCATATGGCCGTTCACCTCTGCAAAAAAGAGTTCTCCGTTCTTTTTGCGATGCCGCCACACTTTTGCAGATTCAGGCCCCATGTCTTCCACGCTTGCAGCATCCTCCTCATCCGGGAGGCCAACCGTATCATCTACTTTCAACTCGTCAATTGTCATCTCCCTGAACTCATCAGCGTTGTAACCGTAGGTCAATCTTGCTTCACGGTTCGAATCGGCAATGGTTCGTGTTTTAAGGTCCCAGATAACCATTGGCAAAGGGTTACGCTCAAAAAGATATCTGTATTTCTCTTCAGACTCTTTTAGGTGCCGGGATGTGAGACGGCGTTCTATTCCATAACGAATACTCTTCCAGAGTCCCAGGGGAGTCAACTCATCTTTCAAAAGATAATCAGACACACCGAGTGCAAGGGAGTGAATACTGAAACTCATGTCTGAATATCCTGTTAACACAATTACGGGTACGCCATCCGCCTTACTCATTACTCCCTGAATCAGCTCCTCTCCACTCTTGTCAGGTAGCGTGAGATCGAGCAGTATTGAACTATACCCCTTTTTACCAAGCCACTTTTTTGCTTCCTCGTAGTTTGTGGCATGATCAACGGTGTAGACATTCTGTTCAGCGAGGTACTCTTCGATAAGCACGAAATCTCCCTCATTATCCTCGATAACGAGAATCTTAATATCCTGGCTGGTGTTTTCAGTCATACCGGAAAAAAGTCTGGAAAAGCCAAATGGTAGTCATACTGTAGGTAATACCGATGAAATCAACTACAAATAACTTCTTTTCTGATGGTGTATGCAAATTGAACTTTGTTACGGGTAGCTAAATAACCCAACACATATGATATTTAAAAAATTTA
>JAFIFA010000224.1 GCA_020832225.1 Balneolaceae bacterium | reverse complement strand
CTCTTCTTATTTGAGAAGTTTCATGAGCTAAATAGAATACCTTATGTCTATCAATTTGTGCGATGCGAGGAGACAACACTATTCACTTTTTTATTCTCTAACAGAGTTGATTTAAAATACACTGAGGTGCAGATATAAGTACTATCCACCGTATTTTTGCAGTGCCTCAATCAGTTCCTTCTGCTCAGATCTGACCGCTATGTAGTTTGAGCCGTAAAAATTCTCCATTCGGGGATGATAATCGGAAAAGATAACACAGCGCGGATAAATTTTGCCGATCAGAAATCCTTTTTCATTCAAATACCTGTATATGATACCCCTCATTTCCGACTCCAGTTATTTTACAACCAGTTGCAATTGATGAGCTTCGGCCAATACTCACAAATATATTTTCACTTCATGAATTCACTTAGATCGATATTATATTGCTCAAGAAGTGCTGAAAGGTTTTTATCGTTTTGGTTCTCTCCGAGATTTTTTTTCATCAAAGGTTCATCTCTTTTCCTGATTAATGGGATAAAGAGGCGCGGATATTCACCAGATAAGCAAGCAACTTTTGTCCCCTTTCTGAGACTCATAACTTTAAGCCATAGATCGTCTGTTTTTAGTGAAAATCGTTTAATATTCTCTACGTTAAAAAGTTCTTCATCCAAAACCCCTGGTGGATACATTACTCCACCGGCCCCTATCATTTGATGTTTGAAATCCGGTTCCGTGCTCTCTAACGTATATTTCCAATCTCTGTATTTTTTTATGGCGCCATTTTCCATAAGAATCTCTCTTGAAACAGTACAAACTATGCTTTCTGAAAACATTTGATTGTAGTTCAGTAGGTCCTCAATAAGCACAGCTGGATAGATTACGTCATCATCCACTGTAATTACCTTAGCTCCGGGATACTCCTTCATTGTATAGAAATATTTTTTGTGAGGATAAAGATTCTCTTCGCAGAACCGGATTTCAAGGCCCCTCTCTTCAAGGGCTTGAAGCTTCGTTGGAAGACACTCTTTACTTTTAAATTCTCCTATATATAGCCACAGGAGGATTTTGTCCGGCTTCACAGTTTGGTCTAACAGTGTCTCCACAACTATCCAGATCTTTTCAATTCTCGCAGGGTAAGTTGTTAGTGAAACAACCAATTTGGGCTTTTCCGTATTGAGCAATTTTCTTCTTCTGGTTACTAAACCAGTTACGTTGTAATAGAATTCAAGCAGATAATTAGCGGCACGAACAATACTTCTTTTATAGAGATCATCAAGCCTAGGGCTATTAAACTGTATAAAATATAACCTGTAAAAAATTTTAAGCATCAGTGGTCACTGGATGTAGTAAATCTAACTTGGATAGCTTGAAATTGATAAACTTACCAACAATATATTTGTTTCAATTTTAGAATCTAAAAATTCTCGTTTTTATTCGTTCACAATCAATTAAACCAAGTTGGCATAATTTAGCTTCTCAAACTTTTGATAACGTTAAGATATCGGTTTGCAAAATGTTCGTTAGAAAACATATCCCAATATTTCTCACATGCCCGCTTCGAACATTGCTTTCGCTCAGCTTCATTTTCATAGAGCTCTTTAAATGTTTCTATAAGACTTTCGGAACAGCCACTGCAGAATAGATGGCCGTTGATGCGATCTTCAATCATTTCAGGCACACCATCTACATCCGAAGAGATAACCGCTGTTTTCAACACCATCGCCTCCAGGATAACCAACGGAAGTGCCTCTGCCCTTGAGGTTAGTATAAAGGCATCGGCCGAGTAGATATACTCCATTGAGTTTAGCTTCCTCCCCAGAAAGGAGACGAAGTGAAGATTTTCATCTTCAACCCTTTTCTTCAAGCTCTCAACATATCCACCGCGGCCTCCGCCAATGATCAATATCTCCAGATTAGGGGCTATCTTCTTCAGTTGGGGAGCAGCATTAATCAAAAGATCCTGCCCCTTTCTTGGCTGAATACTTGCCACGGAGAGCAGATAGAATTTATCAGGTTCCATTTCCAATCTCTCCCGCACAATCGATTTGGGCTCTTTTAACAGAGTCTTCGCCTTCTTCTCATCTGCGCTGTTTGGGATATAGTATGTTCTCGGATCGCTCAACTGACTGTATGCAAGCCACTGTTTTCTACAGTTTTCTGAGACAAACACAAGTGCGTCTGCCCTGGAGAAAAGATCCAAAATTTCCCCGATCGTAATTTTGTCTTCAAATTTCTCAATATAGGTTGGGGAGACGTGTACAACATATATGGTTCTGTACTGGTCTCCGTAACGCTCAAACATTTCACGGGTAGATGGAATATAGTCGTTAAAGATCATCACCTCGGGTGGGCTCTTCCTGAACTGCTTGCGAAGCCGTACATGCAGCGAATCACTCTCAGTTTTTTTGAACATATACCGGATTGAGCCCGCAACTCCTTTAGGATAGTTCTCTCTATCGGTAACGTATGGCATTTTTAATAGCCTGAACCCTGAATGTTGCGGAGCCCTGTCATTTGGTATTCTATCCCCAAGGCGAATAACAGAGAGCTCCTTTTCAGACCTGGCGAGAGATTCCGACAGGTCCAGTGCAACAACGGCTGCACCGCTATACATACCGATAAATTCGGTTACCAGATAGATCATGCTCTTCTCTTTCTTATCCGAATCCTGATTGAATTTTAGAACTTTGATTTACAATGTGTTGTGGTTCTGAAACCACTTTTGATTTAAAAAATTAACTATCAAATCTTCTCCCCAATGAAAACCTGATATGCCACATTGTAACCAATTTGAGAGATTAATCTGAGACGAACAGAATTAAAATTTCTTCATATCTGCCCAAACCTCTATTCCTAATCGATAGAATTGACAGTATCCAACTCCTGGCATCTCTTTTTTAGATTGGACCGTCACCCGACCCGGCCCTACAAGTTCAGTGGCCACTCAATTATTAACAACATTTATTTATATTTCATGCTGAACTTTGTTTTGTTTAGGCTCAACAAATATGTTCCATCAAAGATATTTCATCGAGATTCAGCGTGCGGGTTACACTACAAATCAACTGGGCATTCAGATATGAAGGCATCATCAAAACATAAGATCTTTAATGTCTTAAATGGCTTTTTTGACCAGATCTATGTTATCACTCTCAAACGGAGTGACGTTCGGCATAAACTCATTGAGGAGTCACTATCCGGCTTGCGGTATGAGTTTCATTGGGGCGTTGATGGCAGCGAACACACGCTCAATGGTTTTACGGAGAGTGGCCGGTACAACCCCGACATGGCCAAATACCTCCGATTTTTGAATGACTTGGAACAGAATGACATGCATGTAAATGCAATAGCGTGTGCGCTTTCTCATCTGCAGGTGTATCGTAAGATGCTTGACAGCGGATTTAATAAAGTTCTTGTGCTTGAAGATGATGTGATTTTAGGAGAGAAAACAGATTCGGTTAATTTGAGCCGGGCGCTTGATGAACTCCCCGACAATTGGGAGCTCTGTTATCTGGGCCACCTGAATAACAATACGCAATTGAGCAACGCAACGGTTTGGAGAAACAAAATTCTCTACACATTTCTCCATTCATTAGGCAAAGAGAGGTACAACCCCGAGCTCTACTTCAATAAGTACCCAAAGGAGTACTCCGAGGGGTTGAATCTTGCCGGATACCATTTTGGGCTGCACGCCTACGGGATGAGTGCAGAGGGCGCCAAACGGGTTCTGAGATTTCAAACCCCTGTTACATGCGAAATTGATATTGCTATAGCTGAACTTTGCAGGATGAGGTTTATAAATGCATTCAGCCTTAAAGAGCGGATCTTTTTTCAGAACAGGCAGGTTCTGCCGAGCATGATAGAGGATGGCAGATTCAAACGATAAACGCATTTATTGATATTAAGAAATTTTCAAACGCCAAATACCCCCCCTATGAATGTCATACACCTAAACCACCTTCTCCCATTACAGGAGCCCCAATAAGTTATTTATTAATTTGAAGCTGGTCATTTAAAACAACCAGGAAATTTTCTCCTGTTTAAGATCCCCTTCCAATTTTTGAAATGGGTGGGTTCTATAACAGCTTGCTCTGAAGATGATTTATAACAGTTATATTCGTGCTTAAACAAATCAGACCAAATTCTGAATTTCTTCACTCAACAGTTATCCAAAGGCATAAGAGAGAAAAAATTATCCAATGCACAGTTATTTGAGTACAGGAAGCAAGTAAAATCTGCACACTTAGATTTCGCCACTTCTCTAAGTAAATATTAATTCTCTTTTGCAGTAAAAAACGTGATGTTTCGTCTACTCAAGACAAATCGCACTTTAACCTTAATAATTTTAATTACTTCTAATAGATAACGCCATAAATAAAGCCTATTAGAAAGACGTATTGACACTTTAATTCTGTTTCCAAACAATAAACTGGTTAATTAAAACTTTTTAAAAAGGCTTCAAATTATCTCTCGATGGTTCTATGAGGAAATTTATAATTTTAATCTACACACTTCTGGCAGCTGTCATCTTTACCTATGGGTTTGCTGTAGCCCATTTCAAAATTTTTCCATTTCAGCAGCTGCAGTCGCTGGTTCACCAATTTGACCCTCGCTCAGATTACCTTGAAACCGATCAGCAAGAGATGATTTCGCAGGATGTTCAAGTTCTTGACACCTTTTTAACCCGTCTGTTTATCAAAAAGATACCGGTACCAAATTATATAGGCTATGGCGGGGGGCTTTCAACAGCTGAAGACTGGTTGTTTCTGATCACTAACAACGGCTCCGTCCGAACATATAATCTTGACACCTATTCAGTTCCGGAGTTTAATATTCCGGATGTGCCCATGAATCTTGATGCGTTGATTGAATCGGGACACCTCTACAAAAATGATTTCAGGCACCGATGGTTTCGTGTCAATGGTGTTTATGCAGAGCATAATGAAGGAGATGGCACTATCACACTTTTTGCATCTCACAATGGTTATGACCCGGATCGAGATTGCATAACCCACAACATCAGCCGGTTACTGATCGAATCTGATGCGGAGGCCCTTAACAGTTCAACTGCCTGGGAAACTATCTTTTCAGCAGAACCTTGCATCGACCCTGAGCCTGATTACATCTTAGCAGCCACTCCATACCCTGGTCATATTTCAGGAGGTGATATAGCGCTTTATGATACTCAAAGACTGCTGGTTACCGTTGGAGACTACAACCGGCACGGTATTGATGGAACTGATGAATACGCAATGGACCCTGATATCCCTTACGGAAAACATATTCTTGTTGACAAAAAGAGCGGAGAGTGGTCTGTATATTCCATGGGCCACAGAAATCCAAGCGGAGTTCATATCGACAGAAATGGTGTAATTTGGTCTGTAGAGAACGGCCCGGAAGCCGGAGATGAACTAAATATCATATCAAAGGGTGAGAACTATGGATGGCCAAGAGTCTCATATGGATTTTGGTATGATTCTGAATTCAGCTTACCGGGTGGCCAGAAGTATGGGTCTCACCATGGATACAAGGAGCCTGTTTTCTCTTGGATTCCTGCCGTAGCGCCGAGCAGCATCACTAAAATTGAAGGAGAAAAGTTTGAACTTTGGAATGGTGACCTTTTGATGGGCACCATGGGCGACCGGAGCCTGCACAGAATGAGACTGGATAGTAGTAATCGTGTAACGTACAACGAACGGATCCATATCGGGCATCGAATTCGGGATATGATTACACTACCTGATGAAAAAATTGCTCTTTTGACGGATGATGGTTTTCTGATCTTCATTGAGGATGGCGGAGTCTCATTTGAGAGTTTAAGTGAGGATTCGGAAATCATCATCGAAAGCCTCAACCAGTATGATCAATTTATTAAAGAGTCGGACAGATCAGAAGGTACACCAACCGTCAGGGATGCAAAAATGATTTACGAACAGAACTGTATCTCCTGCCATAATTTACATCCAAATAGTGAAATCGGCCCACATCTTAACAACCTCTTCAATCGAGAAGTTGGAGGTGCTGATGACTTTAACTATTCACAGACACTTCGAAGTGACACAAGAGTATGGAACCGGGATCTTCTCGAATCATTTTTAAAATATCCGGATAAAGAGTTCATGGGCAACCGGATGCAGCAGGTTCAACTAACACCAGCAGAAATAGACAGCGTTATCCAATTTCTGAAAAATGAAACCGGCAACTAGTTTCAGCAAGCCAATTGGCTTTCCACCTTTATAACCGTCATATTTAAGATATCTGTTTCAACAGATATTGACAGTTTTATCTACTTTACCCGGTAAGTTCAGCACTAACTCAGACATTCAGAATATGCAATCCTTAAGAGAACTCTTCGATGTAGTAGTTTGCCAGCTATCTCACTGGAAAAACAGGGATGAGTTCGGCCGCCTTCGAAGCATCGACGGCGATTATACGCTTGAGGGTTTTGACAGGCTACAATGCATCTATGTCCATATTCCAAAGACAGCAGGGATTGCAATCAACGAAGCACTCTATGGAAACTATGGGTGGGCCCACAGGCCCGTACGTCACTATAAAAGGATTTTCGGCCCACTTACCTACAAAAAGTATTTCACATTTACGTTTGTTCGAAACCCATACACACGGCTGCTTTCAGCATTCCGATTTTTAAAAAATGGTGGTTTTGGGGAGCCTGATCGCCGTTGGGCTGAAAAGAACATTATGCAATATGATACAGTGAACGATTTTGTAATGGAGTGGCTGAACGAAGAGAGCATGTGGAGCTACCCGCACTTTAAACCGCAATACTCCTTTGTTTGCGACATAAGTGAAAAGCCAGAGGTCGATTTTATTGGAAAATTTGAAAATATCGATCAAGATTTTGACAAAGTATGCTCTATTCTCGGAATTGAGAACAGACTGAAAGTTAGAAACAAGGGAGAAACGGACAACTCAAACTGGAGAGAGGATTTTACTAATCAATCAATTGAAAAAGTGACCGAACTTTATCGTTATGATTTTAAAGTATTCAGTTATCAGCCACATCAAACTATTTTGCAGAATAAGCAACCTGCAACGTCGAACAAATAATCTTATAAGTTTACAGCCAAATGAAAGTCTTAGTAACCGGGGCAGACGGCTTTATCGGAAGCCATCTTACAGAGTATTTAGTAGATCAGGGATATGACGTAAGGGCTTTTTGCTACTATAACTCCTTCAACTCCTGGGGGTGGTTAGACTCCTTTCCAAATGAGAAACTTGATCAGATAGAGATCTTTACCGGAGATATTCGTGACCCGAACGGTGTGAGAACAGCCATGAAGGATGTCGATATGGTGTTCCACCTTGCTGCCCTTATTGCCATCCCCTTCAGCTACCACTCTCCCGACAGCTATGTAGATACAAACATCAAAGGGACGCTGAACATCCTGCAGGCCGCGAAAGATCTGAACACCAGCCGCATTTTGGTTACATCCACATCGGAAGTGTACGGAACAGCCCGGTTTGTGCCGATAACTGAAGAGCACCCCAGGCAGGGACAGTCTCCTTACAGCGCCACCAAAATTGGTGCCGATCACATGGCGGAGTCATTTTATAGAAGTTTTGACCTGCCGGTTACAATTGTGAGGCCCTTCAACACCTATGGCCCGAGGCAGTCTGCAAGAGCCGTTATCCCAACCATTATTACGCAGCTTTTAAACGGACGTGAGCAGATTAAGCTCGGTGATCTCACCCCGACCCGTGATCTCGTTTACGTAAAAGATACGGCTAAGGGTTTTGTTGAGATATCCCGGTGTGATGAGTTAATTGGTCAGGAGGTAAATATTGCCACACAAGATGAGATCAGCATTGGTGATTTGGCCAACGAGATGATCCAGCAGATTAATCCCGGGGCAGAAATTGTACAGGATGAGGAGCGCATAAGGCCTGCAAAAAGTGAAGTATTCAGGCTATTTGGTTCAAATGAAAAGCTGAAAAAGTTTACCGGTTGGGCTCCCGAGTACTCCTTATCAAGTGGTATCGCCGAAACAGTAGAGTGGTTCCGGAATGAGCAGAATCTGAAGCAGTATAAAGCAGACATTTACAACATATAGATGGGCAGCTACATCTCAGATACAATCCAATTTATTCGCGATCGGTATCAAACGGAGGAGTTTATTCCCCTGCACGAGCCCCGGTTTATGGGGAATGAGAAAAAGTATCTGCTGGATACAATCGACTCTACGTTTGTCTCTTCTGTTGGAGCTTACGTAGACAGGTTTGAGAAGATGCTGACCGAAATCTCTCAAACAGAGCGGGCTGTAGCTGTGGTAAACGGAACCTCTGCACTTCAGGTGGCGCTTCGATTGGCTGGTGTAAAACAGGGAGATGAAGTTTTAACTCAGGCACTCACATTTGTGGCCACGGCCAACGCCATCGCCTACAATAACGCACACCCCGTATTTCTGGATGTAGACATAGACACGATGGGACTTTCTCCTGATGCTGTGAAGGCTTTCCTTGAGGAGCATGGTGAACTGCGGGAGGATGGCTGCTACAACAGGAAAACCGGAAACCGCATCTCCGCCTGCCTCCCCATGCATACGTTTGGTTTTCCGGTGCATATGAATAAGCTCCTGAAGGTCTGTGAAATATGGAAGATTCCCGTGGTAGAGGATGCTGCGGAATCACTCGGCTCCACCTATTTTGGAAAGCCGACCGGTAGCTTTGGCCAAACCGGGGTCTACTCCTTTAATGGAAACAAGATCGTTACGGCTGGTGGCGGCGGAGCCATTGTCACGAATGATGAAGAGGTGGGCGCTTATGCCAAACATCTCACCACCACCGCTAAAAAGCCTCACACCTATGAGTATCGGCATGAGGAACTGGGTTACAATTTCAGAATGCCGAACCTGAATGCAGCCCTTATTTGTGCCCAGTTGGAGCAGCTGGACAACTTTATAGAGAACAAACGTAAGCTGGCGGCCGGGTATGCAGCCTTTTTTGAGTCACAGGACGTCAAATTTCGAAAGGAAACCCCAGGCACGCGAGCCAACTACTGGCTGATGTGTGTGGAGCTGAATGACAGAAAAGAGCGGGATCGGTTTCTTACAGATACCAATGAGAGTGGAGTGATGACTCGCCCGATCTGGCAGCTGATGTACAAGCTGCCGATGTATGAAGTGTGCCTACGGGATGAGCAAACAAATGCCGAGTTTTTGGAAGATCGAATTGTAAATATACCGAGTAGCCCAAAAATCAGATGAATAAGAATATTTTATTGATTGGTGGAGGTGATTTCACCAAAAAAACTATACGACTTATAAATAATAATACCAGCTATAACATAGTTGGTTACACAGATATAAAAGATTCCGGTAAATTGTTTGGTGTAAACTATCTTGGAACTGATCTTATCGTTGAAAATATTAAAGCCACTTATGATGTTTCAATGGCTGTTATTTGCATAGCTGGAAATTTGAACTTGATTAGCAAAAGAGCCCAAATAGTAGATCACTATAAGAAGGCCGGATATTCATTTCCGACAATAGAATCAAAAAACGCATTTATAGATCCCTCAGCCGAAAAAGGTGAAGGCACTCTTATATTTGATAATGCATATATAGATTTTGAAACTAAGATTGAGAGTTTTTCAGTAATCAATATTGGAGCCTGTATATGCCACAATTCCGTGATTGGCACGAACAGTGTTATTTCTCCAAACTCTACAGTCTTAGGTGGCGCCATTATTGGTAGTAATTGTTTTTTAGGAACCAACACTACAATTAATCCTCGCACAACAGTATCAGATAATATTTTAATTGGCTCTGCAGGTGTTGTACACAAAGATCTAACGTCTCCTGGGGTTTATGTAGGAAATCCACTAAAAAAAATAAGATAAAATGAGCACATACATTATAGCAGAGATAGGGCCTAACCATAATGGAGATGTTAACATTGCAAAATCCATGATCAGGGCGTTAGCAAAAATTGGTGTTGACGCTGTAAAGTTTCAATTAAATTTCCCTCAAAATTGCTATTCAAAAGATTCATTTAAACCTAAGTATCAAAAAGAGAATGATAGGATAGAATCTCCTTTAGAAATGTCCAAGACATATCAATTAACCATCGAAGAGCATTTGGATTTATATCAAGAGTGCAAATCATATGAGGTGGATTACTTATGTACCGCATTTGAAATGCAGAGCTTGAAGTTTTTGACTAGTCAAGTTGATATGCCATACTTTAAGGTTCCCTCCGGTGAAATACTCACACTAGACCTTTTAGAGCACATAGCAAAACAAAATAAACCTGTTTTATTATCCACCGGGATGGCTACATATGAGGAGATTGGGACATCTTTGAAAATTTTGAGTCATACTGATGATAGAGAGATCATTGTGCTTCACTGTATCAGCAACTATCCCACACCGGCCAAAGATGTAAACCTCAATGTGATGCTTGAAATCGGGTCTCGATTCAACGTACCCGTTGGATTTTCGGATCACACCATTGGCAATGACGCTGCTATAGCGGCTGTGGCACTTGGAGCCACCGTCATTGAAAAGCATGTCACATACGATAAGGGAGCTGAAGGGCCGGACCATAAAGCTTCGGCAACCATTGAGGAGTTCGCTTCACTTGTCCAATCAATACGGAACGTAGAAGTAATGATGGGGACAAAGGAGAAAATCTTTTCTAAAGATGAGCTTGAGATAAAAAAAGCTGCACGAAAGAGTATTGTATCAACAACCGATCTTAAACAGGGCCATGTATTACAAAGAAAGGATCTATGCTTCAAACGGCCGGGCTACGGTATTTCTCCCACTAAATTAGAGCTTGTAATAGGGAAAAAGCTTCTGAAGGACATTGAAGGTGACAGAGTGATCTTAGAAGAGTATCTCAAATGATTAAAAAAATCGGATTTTTTACGGGTGCAAGATCAGAGTATGGAATTATGAAGAACCTGTTGCGAGCTGTTGAAGCCGACAGCAGATTCGACTATAAACTCTACGTGTCTGGCCTGCATCTCTTAAAGCAGTTTGGAGAAACGATTCATGAAATAAAAAAGGATGGCTTTTCAATTTCATCTGCAATTGAGGCTTTCAGAGAGGATATGGAACCGGGTGAACACGAGTTCACACAAATCATCACACAATTAAGTAAAGAGCTGAAAAAAGAGAGTCCAGATGCCCTTTTTGTAATTGGAGATCGCCCTGAAACATATGCGGCTGTATTAGCCGCACACTTTTCAGACGTTGATGTAATTCACCTTGGTGGTGGAACAATTACTGAAGGTGCCTTAGACAATATTTACAGGTACAATATCACCAATCTATCCTCACTCCATTTTGCGACCTCTCAGGGTAATTACAAACGCCTCAAATCATTGCCTGTTTTAAACAATGAGAGTGTTTTCTTTACCGGCTCATTCGCTGTAGATGCTATTAAATCCTTTCTTAATAATCCTGTTTCTATCTTTAATACTCTCCCAAAGTTAAAGGGAAGTCCATTCTGCCTCATGACGTTTCACTCCGCAACAAAGAGTGCAGAAGATATCCATGAATTAATGGATCAATCTATAAAATTGATAACCGAGAGAGGCTTTAACGTTCTCATTACTTACCCAAATAATGATCCGGGCTATAAGAAAATTATGAATGTTATTGATTCATGGAAAAATCATGACCATGTATTTGTGCAAGATCATTTAGGTGCTCTGAACTATTACGCAGCGCTTAATGACTGCACTTTTGTAGTTGGAAACAGCAGCAGCGGCATTATTGAGGCCCCCTATTTCAATAAACCGGTTATTGATGTTGGGACAAGACAAAAAGGGCGTGAGAAGGATACAGGAGTCATCTCGATACCGTGCAATGAGCCGGCACTAGTAGAAACATTGAGTGTACAGTTCGATCGGGGCTGGCCAACAGTATTGGGTAATCAAATTTATGGTACGGGTAATAGCTTGAAGACCATTATGAATATATTTAATGAGAGAATAACCAAATAATCCACCACAGTGATTTTATAAAACTATAAATAGCCAATAATGTTAACAGTAGTCATGTACCACTACGTGAGGGAGATCGGAAAATCCCGCTATCCCAATATTAAAGGGCTTGAAGCGGAGCTCTTCAGGAAGCAACTGAACTACCTGAATACCCACTACTCGTTCATAACAATGGAGGAGCTCATCGCTTCTTTTGAAGAGTCGTATGACCTGCCGAAAAATTCAGTTCTCCTAACGTTTGACGACGGATATCTGGACCACTACAGCTATGTTTTTCCACTTTTGGACTCCATGAAGATTCAGGGATCTTTTTTTATACCTGTAAAACCAATCCTGGAATCAAAGGTGCTGGATGTGAATAAAATCCACTTTCTTCTGGCCACTACATCTCCCGAGAAACTCCTTCAATCTATAAAGGATATGCTGGACGGGATAAAAAATGAGACCGGGATTCAACCCTTTGATGAATATTACAATACTCTGGCAAAGCCGAACCGGTTCGACCCGGCTGAGATCATTTTTATTAAACGTCTGCTGCAGCATCAACTCCCTGAACCTTACCGCTCTGAACTGATTGATCGCCTCTTTGAGGCCTATTTCCACATATCGGAAGTGACCCTGTCTAAAGAGCTCTATCTTACGATGGATCAGTGCAGGTGCATGGCTAAATATGGGATGCATATCGGTGCACATACGTATGATCACTTTTGGCTCAATAAAATCTCTGAAAAAGAACAAGTTAGGCAGTTCAATCTCAATTTGGATTTTTTAGACAATCTGGGAATTGCCGAAAGAACAATGGCGTACCCCTTTGGTGGGTATAACGATAAAACTTTAAAACTGATGCAAGAGTTCAATTTCACTGCAGGTTTCACGACACAGGCCGATACGGTCAAAGATCTTAAAACAGCCTCAAAATTTGAGCTCCCTCGACTGGACACGAACGATATCCCAAAAGAGACTCAGCGTTCAGTTCCGAAAATTAAAAAAACAAATCAACGATGAGAAAATATAACGAGCACCTTATCGAATCCGGCACAACGATTAAAGACTCCCTTATTGTACTGGACAAGCTTGCCAAAGATGCCATTGCGTTTATTGTAGATGATAAGAATAAACTGCTGGGTTCACTAACTGATGGAAATGTTCGCCGTGGCCTGATCAATGGGGCTGAACTCAATCAAGCTGTTGACACCATTATCCACCCGAACCCAAGATTTATCCGAAAAGGGAATCATGACATCGAAAAGATCATCCAATATCGGGAAAAGGATTTCAAGATTATTCCCATTTTAGATGAGCAAGATCGTGTGGTTAATATTCTGAACTTTCACAACACAAAGTCTTATCTACCTGTCGATGTTGTGATTATGGCCGGTGGTAAGGGAACCCGGCTACGCCCTTTAACAGAGAAAATACCCAAGCCTCTTTTAAAAGTTGGTGACAAACCTATCATTGAGCACAACATCAGCCGGCTCTCATTTTTTGGCATGGAGGACTATTGGATCTCCGTGAACTATCTGGCTGATCAAATCGAGACCTACTTTGGCAATGGAGCAGATCGGAATCTTAGCATTGAGTATGTGCATGAACATAAACCGCTCGGCACAGCCGGTGCAGTCTCAATGATCGAGAACTTTAATCACGACTATGTGCTCCTGACCAACTCCGACATCCTTACCGATCTGGACTATGAAGATCTCTTTCTAAACTTCATAAAAGAGGATGCCGATTTTGCTGTTGTGACCATTCCATATAAAGTAAATGTGCCCTACGCGGTTCTTGAGACCACAAATGGGCACGTGATGAGTTTTAAGGAGAAACCAACCTATACCTACTACTCCAACGGCGGGATCTATATGATGAAGCGCAAGGTCATCGACAGAATACCAAGAAATCACTTTTATGACACCACAGACCTGATGAAAAACCTGATCGAAGATGAATTAAATGTTATCTCCTATCCTCATTCCGGCTACTGGCTAGATATTGGCAAGCCCGAAGATTATGAAAAAGCACAGCAGGACATCAAGAAGCTAAATCTATAGGTATGGAACCGTTAGTAATCATCCCTGCCAGGGGCGGCTCTAAGCGACTTCCGGGGAAGAATATAAAGCCTTTAAACGGTAAGCCTCTTATTCACTATACGATAGAGGCTGCACGCCAACTGTTTAGTGATGATCATATCTGTGTATCCACTGACGATAAAATGATAAAAAAGGTTGCCGAAGATACAGGCCTGTCCGTTCCATTCATACGGCCGAAAGAACTTGCAAGAGACAGTTCAGGAAGCCGTGAAGTACTGCTCCATGCGATCTCTTTTTACGAGGAAAGGGGCTATAAACCCGAGACCATTATACTTCTGCAACCTACCTCCCCATTAAGGAACAGTGCCCATATCAAGGAGGCACTGCAGCTCTACAGTTCAGATTTGGATATGGTTGTTTCGGTAAAGGAGACAAAGACCAACCCCTACAGGGTGCTCTACGAAGAGAGCGAAGAGGGATACCTTGAAAAGTCAAAAGATCCGGAGCGGTTGGATAATCCGAAACTTATTCCACCGGTATGGGAGTTCAATGGGGCCATCTACGTTATAAACAGCCGGTCTCTCATAGAGCAGCCCATTTCGAAGTTTAAAAAGATCCGGAAATATGTGATGCCGGCTGAAGTCTCAATTGACATCGATACCGAAGCCGACTGGAAGTATGCGCAATATCTGATCAATAAGGCAACTTAGCCCAAACTTCAATGGTTCAAAAAGTATGTGTCTATTCCGATGTACAGATGCTCTTTTTCTTACAAAGAGTCAGGCATCGTAGAGTATCTTCTCCAGTGAACGATTTACAGATCGCTCATTTTCATCTTTATTGTAGTCCGGGTAGCTTTTGTGGAGTCTCTGATAGATGATTCCCTCCCCCATTCTAGTTTGAAGCTCTGACACCTTTTTTTCCAGAGTCTCATGATCAAATTCGTAATTGGCAACCTCCTCCAGATCAATATCCTGATGATATTGAAAAACTCCGGGAAAAGTTTTATACCAAACACCCCATCCAAACACAAGCGCACTCTTTCCACCGGTAATCGCTTCCCAACCCGCCGTTCCGGTTATCGTTGCCACAAAGCGGGACTTTTTAATAAGCTCGTACGTGTTCATTGAACCCGGCACCATTTTGACATTAGGTATTTTCTTGAACCGTTCAAAAAAGTACTTACCCCTCATGTAGGGAGTTTGCTTTGGATTCTCTTTAACATAGATTTGCCAACCCTCTGGAAGCCTATGCGAGAGCCTTTCAAGAGCAAGCAGCTGATCCACATATTTACCACCAAACGCAGAGGTAGTTTTTTCAGGCTGTAAGTGCAGGGGGAAATAGATAAAGTTTTTATTCAGATCAATATTCTCTTCGATCACACTTTTCAGATCTTTTTTAAACTGCCTTCTCTTTTTATACCTGTTGAGTGATTGTTCTATACCTCCTGATTGAAAGATTTCAAGGATCAGCCTGTACTCTGGGCGAAATACATCCCTGAGTATTTTCCTTACAGACTTCTTGTTTTTTTTATAGAACTCATTCATATAGTGCAAGTCCTTCTCAAATTTATTTTCAATTTCAACCTTTTCGTATTCCGTTATTTTTTTTGAAGTCTTAAACTCACCATAATCTTTGACATTATAGTAGAAGAAAAATTTATTTGTCAACTTGGAGTGCTCCAGAATCAACGTTTTCAAGCCCATCTTTTCAGCAAGCAGATAAAGTATTAAATCACCACCTAAGTGTGGTGATCTCGGAAAAATAACAAGGTTAATCTTGTTTAAGACCAGCATATGGTAGATAAAATTAAGGTCCCTGTTAAATAGGTTCACATAGTCATATATATTTTTATGGTCATAAATAAACCCCCCTTTCGGTGCCATCCTGAAGTACATGTCGATATATGTGAAAAGATGCTTGTACACATGATTATAGATTTCCTCAGGTACTTCCCGGTAGAAGTGATTTTTGTAGCTCTCAGCAACTTCCTTATCACCGTACCGGTCATGGTTAAATTCAGCTTCATGCCAAATTACCTTACCCCAATAGCCCTTTTTCTTAAAGTAGTTGATGGTGCTCTTTTCCAAGGTACTCCCCATCTTATAGTACCAGACGTTCTCCTTCTTCATATCAAATTTAGACTGTTGCTTTTACTTTCTAAAAGTTTTGTGAATTTAATGCGCAATATCTACCCTATTGTTCTGGATTCAGGTGAATCAATCGCCCTAAAAGTATGATTGGGTTTTGCCAATGAAGCTGTACTACCTTACATAATTGAGAATATCTCATGGATAAAGTTAAGATCAAAATGGCAAAACTAACCAAGGTTATACACTGTGTCATTAAACCTCAAATGCCATCTTCCTGAACTCTTTATTGTTCATTACCAATTCATCATAGGTGCCGGAGTCAATAATTTCCCCATCCTTCATCAGATAGATGAGATCACAATTTTGAACCGTTGTTAGCCTATGGGCTATCATAATGATTGTACGATCTCCCCTGAGTCCTTCAATGGCTTTTGTAATTTGCTTCTCAGTAATATTATCCAGGGCAGAGGTAGCCTCATCCATAACCAAAACGTCAGGATTGTGATAGAGCGCGCGGGCTATACCTATTCTCTGTTTCTGCCCACCGGATAGCCTTGTTCCATTCTCTCCAATCATCGTATCCAACCCATCAGGAAGCATCTTCAACACTTTTTCTAACTGGGCCAGTCTTACAGCTTCCATCATTTTCTTCTCATCGATTTCACTGTCGGGAAGACCAAAGGCAATATTTCGGCGCATTGTGTCATCAGACATATAGATCGACTGCGGAATGTAGCCGATATTTCGCTGCCAGGCAGAAATGTTTTGATTAATATCACTCCCGTCAACTTTGATAAGCCCCCTGGTTGGCTTCACTAATCCAAGCAGAAGATCGACCAATGTGCTTTTACCCGCACCAGACTCTCCCACAAAGGCAATGGCTTTTCCTCTTGGTACCGATAGTGAGATTTTTTTAAGAGCCGCCTCTTCGCTTTCCGGGTAGATATAGTAAACATCCTCTATATCAATCCGATCCTTTAATTGAATAGCTTTCTTGCTTTTCCGGTCTTTAACAAACTCTGTCTGAACACCCTCCAGCTCTCTCAAATCATTATAAACAGGCTCAATAGCTACCATATTGTACCTGAGGTTTGTGTACATCGATGTTAGCTGCTGAATAGATGGCATAAGCCTCACTGTTGCCATGGCGAAAAGCGTTAAAATCGGGATTATAGAGCTCATTGGCCTTCCCTGCCAAACAAGAATGACCGATATCAAGAGCATCCCCACCACAGCCGTAGTCTCAACAACCGGTTTTGGAATCTGCTGAATAAACTTGATGTAGGCCATCAGTCTTGTGCTCTCATACGCCTCCTTACTGAACCTTTCAATAAATACGGTCTCCCTGTTTAGTACGCGTGCATCTTTAATCCCTCCAAGCCCCTGGGTTACGGCTTTTATCATCGCTGCGCGCCTTATTTGTTCTTCCTGCCCATACGCTTTCATCCTCTTCCTGTTGAAAAGGATAAATGAACCGGCACCGACCGCAGATAGTCCAATCACCAAAACCGTAATCAGTGGTTCTGCAATAAAGAGAAAGAGGAGAATAGAGAATGTAATTATACCTTCCCGCGACATCTTCATCAGATTGGTAAGAACCACATTGACGAGTACATTTATTTCGGAGGTGATATTTCTGAGGAGTTCAGATGAATTGCGTTTCAAATGAAAGGTATAGGGTGCCTGCATGTAAGAGCTCATCAGCCTGCGGCTAATGGCATATCTTCTGGCATAGATAAACCTTGCTTCAAAGTAATTAAACGAAATCATATAGAGACTTTTCAGCAAAAATATACCAACCAATGCCAGCGAGCCGGCTATAAGCAGGTCGCGGGCATCTGTAACGTTTAGAAACTGCAGCAAGGGCTGAATTCTTTCGATACCAAGTACTTTTTCCGGATCTGCAACGATAGCTACGAAAGCAGGTATCATACCTATTCCTGCCACTTCCAGCAGCGCTGCAACCATCATTAAAACAAAGATTACAACCAGTTTTAATGGGTCTCCTTTCGGAAGTATATAAAAGAGCTTTTTTAGAGTTGATGGCAATGGACTACTTCACTTCTGATTAAAATTTATGAGCTTACTTTAAATTACCTTCTTTCTGAAAGAGTCCTCAATTTGAATTTTTTAACCTCATTGATAAGAAGATCTGTGCCAAATCGATACGTCGTAAATAGTTCAATAAGGTAAGGTGCAGGGTAAGGAAGTTATTCTCTGGTTCTTCACGCTTCTTTTTCCTTCTTGTTTTCTGCTTTCAATATATATCTGTTAATGTTGGGATTAGATCTTTTGCACAAAAAAACCGGGAAGTTTTTCTTCTTCCCGGTTTTGAACGTTTCCTTTTGGCTATTTCGTTTTCTCCACTATATCGCCTGAGCTTCCTCATCACAGCGAATTGAGTAGTTCCAGAGCGTACCCGCCTCCGGTCCGGTTACAATTACTCTGAATGTGTCATTCTGACCTTTTTGGAAGATATCATCCACCTGTCCTTGCCCGGGGCCACTCCAGCCACCCGGAAACAGGTGTGCCATCGCTTCAAGATAGGATTGCGCCCCTCTCCAGCCTGTATCGTGCACTTCATTTCCTACAGGGTACTCAACCTGAAATTTATCCGGCTGTGTAAATGCCTGAAATCTCATGCTGAATGTAGCACCTTCCGGGATACTGCTGATATCCCATGTATCTACTGTGATACCAAAACCTCCCGATTGAGAGACCGACCAAGTACCGCAAACGCTTAGCTCTCTGTCCACCTCGTCTGCCGTTTCGGTTGTGAAGGTCCGCTGGTTACCATATGCGGTACCGTCGGCATTTACTGCATATGCACGTACATAGTACATGGTTGCCGGTGTGAGGCCGGAGATATTGCTGGTATAATCATCCACACCTGTTCCATCATCACTGCAGTTGTCGTCAGTTGTGGGGTTTGGAGAAGTATCCCAACATACTCCTTTCCGGGAGATTTCAGAACTTCCGCTGTTCTCTATCTGTCCGCCGGACCGTGCTGATACCGAGGTGATATCGGTTACAGGTGCCGTTGTAATTCCGGATGGCGGAACAACGTAGATGTTTTGCTCATCATCCGCTGTCTGAAGAGCAATACCATTCACAGATATCGTACTTTGTGAGTAATTTTCCAGCACGTATTGGCTGATCTCAGTAACAACTTCCCGGTCAAAGTTGGCTGTTCCGTTCTCCCGTAGTCTTGCAGGCAGGTCTCTGTCACTAATCCTGTCTACATCAAACTCGGGGGCGATCCCCATATATCCGGTTAGAGTCCAGATCACAGCCTGCATCTCCCTGTATGTAAAAACTCCTTCCTCTGGATATTTAGCCTTCAACTCATTCTCAATAGAGAAGAGATAGTTCAGAGGTTTCCATCGATCGTTCGAGCCGGTGGCATATGCCTTAACACCATCATGTGTATCATTACTCGATCGAATCGGTTTGTTCCACTCCAGGCACCATCCCGTTACGGAACTGTTGTCTATCATTGCATTTGGCATCACGTTGCTGATATCGATCCGGAAATAGCCATCCTCATTCGGATTACTCCCCTCATTTATCAGCAGTGTAGTGTTCTCTGCCTCCGATATTGCTTCCAGCCCTGTAAAGAGCTCGAAAGAGTCCTCAAGTCCCGGGCTTACCTGCTTGTCACAGGCAGCCATATATAGTAGTATCATACCAACCAGTATGAATAAACTACTCGTACGTTTTGCATCCATAATTCCCCTTGTTTTTTTTTATTTGTTTAAGCCTGCCTCTTTTGCCAGACCGGATGTCCTCCCGAAAAGAAGAGATTACCCTACTCTCTAAATCGTAAAAAAGAGTAAAAAACCATCACCCCTATTCATTAGGCTTCTCTAACAAATAATTGGTGATGATGAACGGGAGGTATGGAAGAGAATTAATCAAACAACTGGTCCTGGATACATTTCACCTTTTGAAGCTTCACGGATTCTCGTGAGGTTTATCCATAACAGAGGGGGTTTGCGGGCTCTCCTTAAAAAATGGCAAGCTTCAATTTGGGCAGTTAAGGCCAGTAGATTTGAGCACCTTATTGTCTTGAATTATGTACAAGTTAATCTCTTGATTGCAGTACTGTTATTATAATAAAAACAGCATTTGAAACAGCCTGTTTAAAATTCAATCACTACAGTGAATACAAAACCTTGAGCCACCCCTAAACTATTCCACTTCATATCACTCCAAAGCGGCGTTCCTTGGTTTAGCAAACCATCATAAACAACCTCTTTTACAGCCCCAAGCCCTAAGGTTAAGAGCGCCGCTTTCCACTTCGAGTCAAAAACCATATAGCTTCCGAGATACCCAATTGTGCTTACCGTAAAGTGCGTTTTATGATAGTTCTCGATACTACTGCTGTTCACCACAAAGAGCATTGGTGAAAGTGTAGCTAACTGCCCAACCTCCTTTATTTGTGCTGAAGCAGTTGTATGTAATGCAAACAGAAGAACCGACATCAGTATGATCGTCTTCAATTTCATCTAAGTCCAAAATTTAGTTTCATCTCTATACAGCCTTTAATTAATCCGGTTACAGCTCCTGATTAATGCCTCATACCGACTCGGTTTAAAATAGCTCTCTTAGCCTGGCTTTAAAATCCCTTTCCAGAAACACCGTAACAAACATCTTCAACTCCTTTACCCTTCTCACCAGCATCAAAGCTTCAATATAGAGTTTGAAATTTGAGAATGTTGCTTTCCCCAAATAAATATAGTAGTTGAGCAAGCTCAAACAACTCTTTAAATACATCTCCCTGGTAAAATCGTCACGGTTTACCTGATAGAGCTCTTTATAGCTATTATAACTTGCCTTGCCGTTTACGATAGGGTCTTTCATACTATTGATGCCATCCCTGTGAATTCTGTAGACCCCCATATTTTCAGCCATATAGAATGCTCTTCTGTTCTTTACAATATGGTAAAAAAGGTGGATATCTCTTCGATGATTATAAGCTTTGAAATCAAATTCGTTCACGACCTCTCTTCTGAACAGAGCCGTTAGTGTTTTCGTAAGCCACTTAAATCTCATCTCTTTTAGAGTAAACTCAAAACCTTTACTTTTTTCAATAATAACCCTGGTCTCACATGATTCCTGGTTGAAGCGGGTATATCCGCCAACGCACAACACATATTGCGGATTTTCCTCCATCAGGGCTACCTGTTTTTCCAGTTTTTTTGGATCAATCCAATAATCGTCCCCTTCACAAAGGGCAATGTATTTACCTTTCGCAATTGGATACATAACGTTCACTTCCGGATCTCCTGAAATTGAGAACTGGTTTTGTGTCTGAAATACTGTTCTAATCGTTGAAGGGAACTTCTCTCTGTATGATTCAACGATCTCCACGGTATGATCGGCCGATGCGTCATCATGAATCAATATTTCGACAGGAAATGTCGTTTCCTGATCTAAAAACCCCTCAATTGTATCTGCAATAAAATCTTCTTGATTGTAAGTTAGGCAGACAATACTCACCAATGGTGCCGAATTTCCATCCCACTTCTGGTCACGAATTTTAACTGGCAGACCTTCTTTTTTTTGCAACGTTATATACTTACTGATCTTTGATGATTAACTAAATTTATGCTTCAACAGCATATTTTTCTGAAACTGGGAGATCTATTATCTCATATTTTTTTTATTACGATATCTTTCAGCCCTTTAACTCCATACTCTGCTCGAAACAGATCCTCTTTTATAAGCTCCCCTCTTATCCATTTAATAATTGCCTTCGGCAAGTTGACACCGGCCAGGTGAGAAAATGGATAACCTCCCCCAAACCGGGCATTCATATCAATTATGTAGGGTTTGTTGTTTTCCATTATGAGATCTACATCAAGATTACCTGTATGGTTCAAGGTTTGGCTTATTGCCTCACCAAGTTTCTCTAACTCTTTGTTCTGAACCGTTACCGCACAATCTGTTTCACCACAGCGCATGCGCACCTTTCTCTTCACAATTGTAGCCTGATAATTATTATCCAGATCATTGATTACATCCAGATTGTACTCTTCCCCAACACATTTCTCCTGAATTAGAACAGCCTCCTCATTGACTTCCTGTTCATACTTCAAATAGGTTTCGGAAATTCTTTTTGAGGTGAATTGGTAACCTGCGTTTAGATCTTCCATATTTGTTACATAGTCAATACCAATTGAACCCATGCCACAACGCGGTTTTATGATTACCGGAAAGCCTGTTTCCTTCCCGTCAACTGATTTTTTAAAGTTCTCTAAGTTTATGAACGTCTTTTTTGTATAAAAACCATGTTCTTTTAAAAAGTGATACAACCGCCACTTGTTGCTACAAATTTCTATTACATCAGGGGCTGAAACGATTACATTGACACCGATCTTATCAAATTCCTTTCTATACTTTGAAAGCTTCGGCAAATCGATATCAAATAGCGGAATAAGTGCATCAATCCCATGTTTCTCGCAATATTTCAGTAAAAAGGGGATATAGTTTTCATTATAAATCAATGGTGTTTGGACTACGCGATCGGCTGGCAAAAACCCTGACACATTCATTTCACTATTTCCTGCATGTATCAAGCCCTCTCCTTTCAGTTCTTCTCTAAAGTATCCGATCAGATAGCCCCTCTGCCCTGCAGACGTAAAAAGTATGTTTAATCCCATTATTTTTAAATCAAGGCTTATTATAGAACAACACAGGCAGGATGATTAGCCCCTGTTTGAAACATTCATCCGTCTGTCTATTCGGTCACGCATTTATAACGTATCTCAACGATTCAGCAAATGTAAGTTGCTAAAAACATATCTATTGTCTCCTGTTTTCTGATTAATTCAACTTCTGTAGAACTCTCCCCGTTTTGTACCATTAAAACGGGTGGGGCGCTCTTAATAAAAGGAGGTTTAAATACGATATTATATGCGCCCATATTTTCAAAACCAAGATAATCACCAACTCCAATATCGCCACTGAATGACCGGCTAATTACATCCGACTCCAGACAGGTATAGCCCCCAATAATGGCGTTCTCTACTTTTTTCTTACGACCTGAGCCCTTAATAACTCTAAATGGGATATCAATCGAGGTTAAGGTAGGCCTTATGTTATGAATACTTCCAGTAATGGTAACTACAGGTCTGGATTCGATCATTTTGATCGAATGAACTCTGCAGAAATAGCTCATTGTATTTGCTACAACGGCTGCACCGGGTTCAATGATGAGGGTAACGTCGCCCTCCGGAAACTTATCCTTCATTAAATTTCCTATGACGTACGCGTACTCGTTGTATGAAGGTATATCAACGGAAAACTGAGCTTTAATCTTGTCGGGCATTTTACCGAAAAATCCGCCACCGATATTTATATACTCAAGTTTATGACTTTGCTCTGAAAATATAGAAGTGGCGAGTTGAATCAACTTTTCTGTCCTTACCCTAAATGAGTTCAGACTTCGATGCCTGGTTGAGAAATGACAGTGTATGCCAACAGGTCTACAACCCTTCAGGGAAAAAAGCTCTGCATAAACTCTTTCAGCTTCACCATTTTCAACATCAAAGCCAAACCTCGACCTGTTATTTTCCCCAATATCAAAGTTGCAGCGGAGAGCACATTTTACTGTTTCTTTGGGGAAATCATTTAAAAATGACTTCAGAACCTCAACCTCCTCGTAAGAATCGAACTGTACAATCGCACCGTCATGGAATGCCTTGTATAGTTCACTTTTCTCTTTTAAAGGTCCATTAAAAATGATTCGATCTCCGGAAAAACCGGTTTTCTCAGCAATTTCATATTCCAAACCAGAAACAACCTCTGCCAAAGCATCTTTTTCACGAGCAATTCTGCAAAGAGTAGGGATGTAGTTTGTTTTAAATGAGTAGGCGATAACTACCTTCGGATATATTCTTGCAAATGCAGACCTGAACCCTGTTAGGTTGCTTTCAAACAGCTTTTTATCAACCAGATAAAATGATGAACCATAACGTTTGCCTACTTTTTCAATCAGGTTTGGTTTGAAATGCATTTCCCTAATTTTTCCATCAAATTTAAACCCTATGCAAAATAACTTTTACTTTGCGTTCGCTTCATAACACTTGCAATCTTGTCCTGCTCATGCTCTTTCAGATCGTGGTATAGAGGGAGACATAGAATTCTCGTTACAATATCGTCGCTCACAGGTGTGCGTTGTTTTTTTACATAGTTGAGACTACTCAGGCTTGGGTAGAAATATCGACGAGTATATATCTCTTCTTTTACCAACTCCGCCTGAATTTCAAGAAGCTCATCCTCATTTTCAAAGATAAGAGGGTAGTACGAATGGTTTATTTTTGCACCGGGCAATGTTTGTTGCTTTTCGGCTTTGAAATCTTCAAACAGTTGATCGTATAAGCTGCACTGCTTTTTTCGTCTCGATAGAATCTGATCAATATACTTTAGATTGCACAGACCCATAGCGGCGTGCATTTCTGAGTTTTTTCCATTTATTCCGACTCCGTTGAACTTCAGGGGGCCGTCATGACCAAAATTTCTAATCAGGCCAATACGGTATGCAATTTCAGGATCACTTGTAATTAATGCACCACCTTCCACGGTTTGGTAGATCTTAGTTGCATGGAAACTGGCTGTGCTAATATCTCCGTAGTTATATAGTGCCTTCCCTCTGTATTCGGATCCAAAACAGTGAGCTGCATCAAAGATAACCTTCAACTTGTGATCTTCAGCAATTTGAAGAATGGCATCAATATCACATGGATTGCCAAATACATGTGTAGCAAGAATTGCTGATGTATGTGGTGTGATTGATCGCTCAATTAATTCAGGATTCATATTGAGGGTTTTCGAATCAATATCCACAAATATCGGTTCGCATCCCTGCCAAACAATGCTACTCGTGGTTGCTACATATGAAAAAGGTGTTGTTAAAATTTCTCCCTTCAAGTCTAAAGCTTTTATCGCGATCTGAAGAGCCACTGTACCACTTGACACAATTTTAAGATGTTCAACTTTCAAATAGGTCATAAGTTGACTCTCAAGTTCTTCAACCAGGGGGCCACTATTTGTTAGCCATACTCTCTCCCAGATTCCATTTAGTAGTGAAATATATTCTTCTTTTTTTGGCAAAAAGGGTTTGTTTACCGGTATCATGGCTCCTCAGCTCCAAAAATAATTAATACCTGCCTAACTTATAAAAGCACCCGTCTAAACTGCCTGAAATGATGATTTATTCGAGACCTCTTTCCTACAAATATCAGTCTACCACAACCGATACGTAATCACAAATATCCTTAATTATTCTTAACATTTCCTCCTCATTGGCAAAGGATAAAAGCAGGATCCCGGCAGCACTATTCATGCTGCCTGTGTTTAAAATTTTCTCGCCAACCTTATAAAACACATTCATCTTTATGAGATGCTTTTCTAAAGACTCCTCGATTTCTACGTTACGAAAGCGGCCACTCTTTTCTGCATGTATCAGGTAATACGCCACACAGCTTCTTTTACGATCAGCTTCTGCCAACACTTTTTTATTGAGCACGCGCAGATAGTTTCCCGCCATATCGAAACCGGTTGCATGAAGCATTAGATCCGTAACAAAATTACCGGCACTTCTTGCAGCCAACTCAATGAGAAATATATCACCATTTTCACCTATTCTTGCTTCTATATTAATCGGGCCGCTAATAAAACCAGCTTTTGATATGAACCTGGCCACCTCCTTTTCGATTTTCTTTGTGAAGTGATTTGGCAGTGATGAGGGCCATGTAGTTGCAACTGGCACAAGCATTCCCGCTCCCCGGAAGTGATGATCTCCCAAATAGATATATTTAAGCTTCCCGTCTACTACAAAGCCATTTCCATGTACTTGAGGGTGGTTTGAACCGATCAACTCTTCAAGAATTACTCTTTTTGAGGCCGAGTACTCCATCGCTTCCTTCAGATATGGATGCAACTCTTCAAGAGCATTAATTTTTTTAATACCCCGCCCACCTGATGAGTCAACAGGTTTAACTATGAAAGGGTATTGAAGTTCAAATTCCGATCCAAGACTACTATCGGCATCTCTCCAAACCATAAAGTTTGGATAACTGAATCCGTTATTTTTTTGGAACGTCCGGAACTTCTCTTTGTCAGTCATCATCTCAACCACGCTGTAGGGGTTACCAGGCAACCCCAACTCTTCTGCTACATATGCGGCAACAGGCCCCGACGTATCTGATGCATAGGTTAATACATGTTGAACCTTTGATTTTTGGGCAAGATCGAGAACCGCTTCCCGATCGGTTGTGCTTACATTGTGGTACTCATCGGCTAATGCAATTCCGGGCTCACTTGGGTTGTATGTACAAACGATTACATAGATCCCCATCTCTTTTGCCCTGATTATCAGAGGGATCTGATCTTTTGTAGCGCCTAATATAAGTGCTCTTATCATTTATGACTCCTCTGAAAACTTATCTGCATCGTACAAATATCAAAATGTATTCAAATAGGAATCAATCGAATTTCAGGGATGTACAATTCAGTCACTAGTTGTTCAGGTTTCACCTTTTGCCTGCCAGTGAGTTGCGATCAGACTCCACCATCTCTTTCACAAGTGACTCAAAGTCATACTTAAAGTTCCAGCCAAGTTTCTTTTTCGCCTTGGAGGGATCGCCGATCAGCAGATCGACTTCCGTTGGACGAAAATATTGAGGGTCGATCTCTACAATTACTTTTCCACTCTCTTTGTTGATCCCTTTTTCATTAACCCCTTCTCCTTTCCACTCCACCTCAATACCGGCATGTTTGAATGCAAGTTCACACATTCGTCGAACCGTGTGTGTTTTACCCGTTGCCAGCACAAAATCTTCCGGAGTCTCCTGCTGCATCATGAGCCACATTCCCATCACATAATCTTTGGCGTGCCCCCAGTCGCGCTTCGCATCAAGGTTACCGAGAAAGAGCTTTTCCTGTACGCCTTCAGCTATCCTCACCGCAGCACGGGTAATTTTACGGGTCACAAAGGTCTCCCCTCGTCGAGGCGACTCATGGTTAAAGAGAATCCCGTTTACAGCATAGATGTTATACGCTTCCCGATAGTTTACAACAATCCAATAGGCATAGAGCTTGGCAACACCATATGGAGATCTTGGATAGAACGGGGTCTCCTCGCTTTGGGGAACTTCCTGAACCTTTCCATAAAGCTCTGAAGTGGATGCCTGATAGAATTTTGTCTTTCTTTCCATTCCAAGAAGGCGGATCGCCTCAAGCATTCTCATGGTTCCAAGCCCGTCAACATCTGCCGTATACTCCGGTGAGTCGAATGAAACCTGAACATGGCTTTGAGCGGCCAGGTTATAGATTTCATCGGGTTGGATCTCCTGTATAAGACGGATCAGATTGGTCGCATCCGTCATATCCCCATAGTGCATATAGAAAGGCAGACCATTAAAGTGAGGGTCCGTATAGAGATGATCTACCCGTTCTGTATTAAACGAGCTGGAGCGTCTCTTAAGCCCATGCACCTCATACCCTTTATCGAGTAGAAGTTCTGCCAGATACGATCCG
>JAFIFA010000119.1 GCA_020832225.1 Balneolaceae bacterium | reverse complement strand
GCCATTGCCATCCGGATCATCCAGGTATACTGCCTCAGAAACAGCGTGGTCGCTTGCTCCGGTAAGAGGGTATCCAGATTCTAAGATTCGTTTTACCAGACGGGCCAGTGATTTACGGTCCGGAAGTAATATCGCAGTATGATAGAGTCCCGGATGCCGTTCGGGAGCGGGCTCAGCCCCTTTGCTTTTCCATGTATTCAACCCGATGTGGTGGTGATACCCACCTGCCGATAGAAACGCGGCCTGATCGCCATAGGTTGTTGTAAGCTCAAAGCCCAGCAGATCTCTATAAAAACGGAGCGATCTCTCCAGATCAGCCACTTTGAGGTGAACATGACCTATCGAAGTTTGGGTCGGTAACTTATAGTTATTACTCATCTTCAATCATTTATTGAGCGATCCTTCATGGGCTGCATCCTCTGCTGTTTTGTTCAATGCACGGATAAAAACATCCACGGGCTGGGCGCCGGAGACAGCATATTTTCGATTCATCACAAAGAATGGAACACCCTGCACCTGCATCTGCTTTGCCTCTTGAACATCCTTCTCAACGTCATCTGCATAACGGTCACTTTTCAGAACGGTAGCTGCCTCAGCTTTGGAAAGTCCAATTTCAGCTGCCAACCGAATCAACGTCTCTACATCTCCGATGTTTTCTCCTTCGATAAAGTAGGCAGAGAGCAAACGTTCTTTCATCGCATCCTGCACACCATTATCGGCCGCAAAATGAATCAATCTGTGGGCATCGAAACTGTTTGCGGGTATGGTGCTGTCAAAATCGTAGGTCAGTCCGGCTTCAGCAGCTTTTTGCGTTACATGCCTGTGCATCTCCCTGGACTGTTCCGGGCTCCACTGCTTCTTCTCAGCAAGAAAATCGTAGATGTTTTGATTAGGGTCAGCCTCAAGGCCTGGTTGAAGCTCAAAACTTTTCCAGACAACCTCTGTGCTGTCTGAGAGGCCGCTGTCCCTGAGTGCATTTTCAAAATGTCGTTTACCGATATAGCAGAATGGACAGACGATATCTGACCATATTTCAACTTTGATTTTGCTCATAACCGGACCCATTTAATTTATGAAAAGTGCAATTTGGAACTCTATCAGTTCAGATGGATTATCAGTTTCTCCTTATCGCGTCTCACCTTTCTGGCGTTGGCAAGAAAGTCGTTCTCTGCATCCCTGTACCCCAAAGCGAGAAGTGATACACTTTTTAGGCCCATCTCTTCCAGACCGAGAATTCGGTCTACTTCTGCCGGTTTGAATCCTTCCATTGGAGTGGCATCAACCTTCTCCACAGCTGCTGCCGTGAGGGCGGTACCAAGAGCCAGATAGATCTGCCGGGCAGCCCACTCAAAATTCTCCTCTTCGGAGTTATTCTCAATCATCTTAATGATGGTGTTTCTGAAATCCTCCAGGGATTTAACCGGTATTTCACGTACATGAGCCATATGTGTGATATACTCATCAATCTGTTTTCTGGAAACATGACTCCACGCTGCAAATACAATCAAATTAGACCCCTCCACCACCTGAGGCTGATTGAAAGCGGCCGGCCTCAGCTTCTCCTTCAGTTCTTTGTCCTCAATATTCAGTATTGTGTATGGCTGAAGCCCCATGGAGGAGGCGGAAAGCCTAATTGCGTCCAATATCCGTTCAACTTTATCCTTTGGCACTTTTTTGCCATTCATTCGCTTGGCAGCATATCGCCAGTTCAGTGCTTCTATCAGATTCATTCGTTAAAAATATTTATTCACGGCAGAAATCATCCATTCTGCTGTTTTAGTTCTGTTCATCTAACTAAACAAAAAAACTAAGGAAACCTTCCCATCCATCTGATTGATAGTTTCAATCGGGCAGATCAGTTTTTTGATGTGGCCTTTTTCAACTCCTGAAGGCTCTTCTTCCAGCCGGAAGCGGGCTCACTCAGTGTTGCAGGGTTCTCTTTGTTGTTCAAAGCACGCGGCAGTTCATCCTTTTCGCGGTTGATCACTCTCTCCAGAGAGCGCCTGCCGGCTTTGTATTCTGTTCTCAGGAAGTCGATCGCTTCTTCACTCAATTCAACCCCATATTGATGCACCATTGTATCTGTCATCCGGATGGCAGCTATCCCCAAGCCATTATCAACCTCTTTTACCATTTTTTCGCCAAGCTCTTTTTTCTGAATGGCGCTCAGATCGGGCGACAATCCGCCCAGATAGACTGCTTTTGTTGCATTTACATTCCTCTGTATCTCTGGCTTGAGAAGACCGGTGTGGGGCTCCAGTGCCAGTGCAATTTCGATTGCAAGTCTTCGGGCCGACATCCCACCCCGGTTATCAAACGATGAGAAGAGCGAATGGCTATAGTGCTTGATGTCTTCTTTTTGAAAAAACCATGACAGATGCCTGCAGACCCTCAATTTTGCCTCATCATCTAGCGCAATGACGCTCTCTTTTATTCGAATTCCCTTTTTTCCGCTTCCAACCCGAAGTCGTCCGGGGCTTCCATTTGCATCATTCAGAACTTTCTCCCACCGTTTGGAGGCTTGTTTCAGCTCCTTGTGGCGGCGGGCAGATTCACTATACCCATCGTAAGCCATTCGGTAGAGCTCCGTGCAGTTCTCTAAAGTAGTCAAAACTCTTGCTCTTTCAGCAGGGTCAGCCGATCGGTCTTTGGCCAGTTTTCGGGCTCTAACAGCAAGCCGATTCATCTGGCCTTTTACCCTTCTGATCAACTCTTCCATTGTCAAACCTTCCGGAAGTTCATCTGCGTTCACTAACCCGGACTCCACCAAACAAGCAGAGAGAGCCCGAATTCTGTTCCCCCCTTTTG
>JAFIFA010000111.1 GCA_020832225.1 Balneolaceae bacterium | reverse complement strand
GGAACATAACCGATGAAATGGTTCAGGCGTACCTTGAGCACCACAGAAGTAAGGAGGATGATGACGACTCAGATTTTATCCTCGAATAGGACTTTAGTCCGTTACTAAACCCCTGTACTTTCAGTGCAGGGTGGTTTAGTTCACAGTTTCCGAAGAAGATATTGAAACATGACGAAGCACCGAAAACCACTAATCCTGGTATCTAACGACGACGGAATTTTTTCACCCGGCATCAAGGCACTTGCTGAGGTAGCCGATGAATTTGGCGATGTCGAGATTGTGGCTCCGGACCGGCAGCAGAGCGCGGTAGGCCACGCTATAACCGTTTCAACTCCCATTCGGGCCAGGGCATTTCGGATCGACAATCGATTTAATGGTCAGGCTGTTTCGGGTACACCTGCCGATTCGGTAAAGCTTGCCCACAATCAGCTTCTGGACCGTAAGCCGGATCTTGTCGTGAGTGGCATTAACCACGGAAGCAACGCTGGAATTAACATACTCTACTCCGGCACAGTGAGTGCGGCTACGGAAGGTACCATCCTCGGATATCCATCCATCGCATTCTCCTGCACCGATTTTGAAGAGAAAGCTGATCTGAGCGGTTGCCAGGATGCGGCTCGTAAAGTGATCGGGTATGTTCTGAATCACGGGCTTCCAAGGGGCGTTACTCTTAACCTGAATGCGCCTTCGGGACCACTGAAAGGAATTCGATGGGCCAGGCAGGCAAACAGCCGTTATGTTGAGGAGTTTGAAGGAAGGGTTGATCCGCAAAACCGAAACTACTACTGGATGACCGGTAAATTCCAGCTCCTTGATGATCATGAGGGGAATGACATCACGGTTCTGGAAAAGGGTTATGCATCCCTTACACCGATTCAGTATGATCTCACATCATACTCTCTGCTGAATGATCTGAAGGAGATAGAGCTCTGATCAGAACCCTGACATTTCCCATATAAATTTTTGGCATAACTAAAGTTTTCGATTGAGTTTGACCTGGCCTTGAATCAATTGGCGGGAAAAGGGGGCTGGCGGGTGACGAATAGAAAAATTTCATCAGCCGGAGATGAATGCTAAGAAGGGATTTAAATCAAATCGGCCTTGAAATTTTTCCGTCGCCCTGCAGCACCCGCCGCCAACCCCGATCACTCGGGGACCGCCTTGATCTTTTGGTTCGTCCCGAAGCGTCGGGATGAACAAGGATCTTGCCTAACGCATTAAATTGTTGCGCTACATCATATTTTATTTCAGGTAGGGAAAATACGTGGGTAATGTCAGGATCAGAACCCTTCATGTTGAAGATTAAGGGCGATGTTTCTCCACATCTCATCGACAAGAGACTTGCGATCCTTGCTCACCTGTATTTCGATCTGCTCAAGATGGCTGATTGGTTGTGTCTCGAGATGTTTCCCCCAGATGGCGCTCTCAATCGTAACAAATGAGTCGTTCAGGCCCTCTCTCTGATAGATCAGCTGATTCTGTGGCCGGTATATCGGACTGAGAGGGTGTCCGGTTCCCTTGCCCACGGCAGCGCTCACTGAGAAATATTTTACCCCTTCAATATCGGGTGTATTCGGGTTAAACTCATTTCGCACATAATCACAAGAGAGCTGTTCAACAGCTGCAGTGGCATCGCTCTTGCTTGATGGAAAAATACTCTCTCCCAGCCAATCCATCCACTCGCTCAGTTTACCCTTGAGAGTATCGGGTGCTGTGAGAACGATATCGGCCAGGCTGGTTCCGTGATGAGGTGTGGCAATAGTGGTTAGCGAGGCAACCGAACTGTCGATGCCCAGATTGGTGATCGCTTCACGCATGTCGAGTCCGCCCATACTGTGCGCAATCACGTTCATCTTTTCATACCCGTAGTGCTGCTGCAGCTGCACCACTCGCTCTGCCCACTGCTCTGCACGCACGGAGATCGTGGAGTAGGGTACGATATTGGGTGCAAAGGCATGAATTCCATAGGATCGAAGGCGCATGCAGGAGTCGTGAACGGGAGAGGGTTTGACCAACATGGAGAACCCGCCATACCCGTGGCATAATAGAACCGGGTACTTAAGTTCGATGATATCTACTTGTGGAAACTCATCCAGCTTTAGTTTTTCCAGATATTTTTTTGTTTCAATCCACTTCATGAGAGTCTTGCCCGGGCAAAATAACGGGTTGATGTTTCTGTAAAACCAGATCAGGGTCGTCCCGTAAAATCAGTGATCTGTGAACTTTGTCGCGATAAAGTAGATGAATGTGCATATCCCTCTCCGGAAATTCAACACTGGCAAGGGTAGTAATTCCGTATGGCCAAACCTTTTGCTGCAGGGTGTAGTGCAGGGTTGTTTTAGAAAAATTGGGTGCCACGCGCAGATTGTACACCTTTCTGCTAAATAGTGAATCCACATCAATCGTTCGTTCACGAACCTGAGAAGGTAGAATCTGAAGATCGTCAAACGACAGCGTAATAAGTGAGTCGATCTGTGCCGGATGCTTCAGTACTTTGGGCTGAACCGGTTCGCTCTTCCATAAGAGCAAGGCAGCAACCACACAGGAAAGTGCCAATAGACCGGTAATCAGCTTTCGCTGCAATTCAATGCTCATGCTGATAAATCATTGGATTTAGAATTTCTCCCAAAAATGGTTTTTGACAATCGCCCTCTGGCTTGTACTTTCCTGTCGGAAAATAGCGGTGATGGCTGCTCGATGAAATTGCACTGTAAGGTAAGAATAGATTCAGACTGATGGGAATCACATTTCGAAAGGTAGAACAAAAAAGTGATGTGAAGCTCTTCCACCGGTTTCCCTTTCAGATCTATAAGGACGACCCAAACTGGATTCCTCCTTTTGAGTTTGAGATTGAGAAGATTTTCAACCCCGCACAAAACCCATTTTTTCAAAAAGGAGAGTGTGAACGCTATATCGCTTTTCAGAACGAAGAGCCGGTGGCGCGTTTTGCCGTGATGAATCATAGTGAGAAAGACAGCGTTTACGACCCAAAAATGGGTGGTTTTGGGTTTCTGGAGATGGTGAACTCACATGATGTGGCAAATGAGGTGATCCGCTTTATTGGTGACTGGCATCGTCAAAGAGGCTATAGCGCATTTCGGGGCCCGATCAATTTTGGTGAAAATGATAACTTCTGGGGGCTTCTGGTCAACAACTTTGAGGAGCCGCCGATCTATGGGATGTTCTATCACAAACCTTATTACAAAGAGCTTCTCGAGCAGACAGGCGGGAGTAAACTGGACGATCACTGGAGCTATATACTGCGGTTTGATCAGCCTCTGCCCGAACGCCTGGTGAAAATTACAGACCGTATTGAGAGCCGGGCGGGTGTTACACTCAGGCCCGTTGATCTCCGTAATATCGAAGAGGATGCCGAGATCATCCGGAACATCTATAACCGGGCATGGCAGGAACAGGATATTGATGAGCGGGAAGAGGAGTTTACCGAACTCACCAGGGAAACCGTTCAGTCTATGCTGAAACAGCTCAAACCGGTGATGATTCCCGAAAGTGTATTGATCGCCTTCGTAAAGGGCGAACCCGCATCATTTATCGTCTGTGTTCCGGATCTGAATGAAGTGTCGGCAGAGACGGGCGGGAAACTGAGATGGTGGCACCTTCCAAAGCTATTACGCTTTCGAAAGAGGGCAAAACATCTGCGCACCATTGTGTTTGGGACGCTCCCAAAATACCGGAAAATGGGGCTTGAAGCTCTTGTCTTCGTCAGAGGAGTGCAGATGACCAAGGCATCAACCCCTTCACTTGAGTATCTTGAGGGTGCGTGGGTCAGTGAAAAGAACTGGCTGATGCAGAGAAGCCTCGAAGCGCTGGGCTGCCGCCATCATAAAACACACAGAACCTACAGCTGGAAAATTCCGGAGTGATGTTCACCCTGAATTGAAGCTGATTAACCAAAACAGATCTACCATATGAAACTGACACTTACCATTCTCACACTATCCTTTGCAATCTTGGCTACAACCGGCAACGGACCGGATGAATCGGACGAAGCATTTTTTGAAAATATGAAGGCGTTGTGCGGGGAGAGTTACCCGGGATATATTCCTGAGGGAATGCCGGCGCGCGGCTTCAGTGGTGAGATGGTGGCCCATTTTGGTCCTTGCGACGAGAATGAGATACGCATACCGTTCCATGTGGGGGACGATGAATCCAGAACATGGATCCT
>JAFIFA010000109.1 GCA_020832225.1 Balneolaceae bacterium | reverse complement strand
CCAGATCCTCTCTGAACGGGGCAATCGCCTGTAAAAACCGGTCTGGATTGCAAGGAATGTTCTAGTGGTATACTTTTTTTCCATCTTTGTCTAAAATGAAGAAATAAATCGTTCTTGCGTGTAAGTCAATCCCACAGTAATATGCATGTTGTTTGCAATACACATTCATGGTCTTCCTCCTTGGGTTTGTTATAGGTTGTTGGGAACCGAAATGTACGGATCCGGGAGGAGGCCATGAACAATATCAGAAAAACCGAAGAGCTGAATCTGTTGGAAATTTAGGGCAGGTTGTGAGCAACAACTCAAAAAGTGAAATATGATTGAAAGTAAATGTGTGAATGCCACGGCTCATCCTTTGACGCGAAGCGATACACGGAGACTCGCAAAGAGCTCCGTGCTTCTCCGTGCCTCAGTGGCAATAGTAATCCTAGCTATTCTAACCGCCTGTTCCGGAAATACCTCAACTGAAATTCCGCCCCACCTGGTAGAGATGGAAAACCTGACGGTGATTGAGGCCGATGCTGAACCAACTCATGAGTGGAATTTGGTTCGGGCGGCATCCTATGGAGATACAGACGAGGTTATGATTGGGCAGATGGGGCAATTTACCGTGGGTGCGAACGGAGAGGTCTACATAGCAGACCGAAATCAGAATGTGATTCATGCTTACAGTCCTGACGGAGAGTATCTGTCCCGAATTGGCAATGAAGGATCCGGTCCGGGCGAATTCAGGCAGATCAATGCGATCAGGACGTTTTATGGTCACCTGCACGTTCTGGATAGCGGCCATTTGAGGATCTCGCGTTTCGATCTGGATACCCGGCAGTTTGTAGACGATATATCCGTTCCGTTCGAGTTTGAAATGGTTGGGGGGTATGTTAGTTATCCGGGCGATTTTGACATCGTTGACTCTGACAACTATTTGATCCACTTTGGCACCGGATTTACATCGGGAGCAGAGGGTGAGGATAAGAAGCCGAAAAATCATGGCAATTTGCTTGACAGGAACAGCGCAACGTTTCTGGATGGAACCGTTTATGAGTTTCCAATCAGCGAGGCCATTGTACATCGTGAGGGAGGTTCGATGAGCATGATGCGTCCCGATTACAAACGGCAATCCATGATTATGATGAACAGCAATTACATTGTCCACAGCTGGAGTGAGGAGCTGCTCTTCAGCTTTTACGGAATGGATGGGGAGTACAGCCACGCATTCTGGCAGCCTTTCGACCAACCGCCGCTGAACCGGAATGATATTCTTGAGGAGTATGCCGACAGAGGTGAGCCATGGAGGGGAATGATTCGCAATGATGAGATGCCCGAAACCTGGCCGGCCTTTAAACACTCGGTGGTGGATGATGAAAACCGAATCTGGGCGGCAACCTACATCGAAGATGAAGGGAACTACAGCTGGCGTGTCTTCTCTTCGGATGGTGAACTGCTCTCGTCATTTATCTGGCCGCGGTCAAGCGACATTCGTCACATCCGGAACGGATCGATATACGCCCGCGAAGTTGACGAGGAGACCGGGCTGGATCAGATTGTGCGGTATCGGATTGAAATCTCCTGAGGGAACCGAGGAAGTGGATTTGTTGGAAATTTAGGGCAGGTTGTGAGCAAAAACTCAAAAGGTAAAATATGTTTGAAAGTAAATGTGTGAATGCCACTGAGCCACGGAGAAGAACGTAACTCTTTTCGAGTCTCTGTGTCTCGCTTCGCGTCAAAAGATGTGCTGTGGCAATAATTATTGTAGTGATGCTTACCGTCTGCAGCGGTCAATCACACGAAACTCATCTTCCGTCCAATTTCGAGGAGATTGAAAACCTCACGATATTTTCAGACAGGGATTCTCCGAACGTTGAGATGTCGTTTGAGCGTGAAATCTCAATTGGCGACAGCCCTGAAAAAACCATAGGAATGTTAGGATTGTTTACGGTTGATTATCTGGGACGGATCTACATCAGCGACTTTCAACAAAGCACGGTCCATCTGTTTGATCCCGATGGAGTATATATCACCTCCATAGGCAGAGGTGGCAGCGGATCAGGAGAGTATACGGGCCCACCTAACCTACTGTGAAATCTGATCAACTGTTCATATTAGACCCGATGAGATTGTTGATGAACATCTATTCAACAGGTGATTTCGATTTAGTTCGGACAATAAACTTAAATCCTACGAATAAAGGCAGTTTTGAAGGTCTTCTTGAAACGCATGTTAATCAAATCACGGTCATAGATGAAGAGACCTATCTTGTTACTATGTCAACGTTCATTCCCAGGGTTCCGGAAGACGCCAGTGAATTAAAGGATGACAAAACCATCTATTACTATTTGATGGGTGATGATGCCAGGCTACAGAAATCACTCAAAGAACCGGTACCGCTCTTCGAGTTAACCGGGAAATCAACACCAGAGATGGCAAGATATACTGGTCCGTATTCGCGAGCTGCACCAAATCCTTAGCTATTCGCCAGGCCACTGATTGCGGTATCGAATATTGGCAATATATTTGTTGCAATGTCAGATCACCTATTGATCAGGAAATATGATGCAGATGGTGATTATAAGGGCGCCATTTACCACCCGTTTGAACATCTGGAGATGAGTCGTGAATCTGCAATTCACTCTCAAGGGACACCATTTCTTGCTGATTTAGTCAGCCAAAACGAAGTACCGGACATCTGGCCTGCGATCGATCAAATGCTGGTGGATGATGAAGGACGACTATGGGTAGCCACAATCGTTGAAAACTTTTCGATTCACGAATGGTGGGTGTTGGAAGATAACGGTGAGCTGATTGCCAGGTTCGAATGGCCGCGGGATGAACCGATAGTCGTTATAAAAGACGGCATGATATACACACGCGAAACGGATGAGGATACCGGGCTTCAGCAGGTGGTGCGGTATCGGATTGAATTGTCCTGATGAAACTGATGAACCGGCGAACAGCTGCGTGCTTTTCACTTCGCGGGAATCGCCTTCGGCTCGGTGCGCAATCCCGATTCTTCGGGGAAAAACTGATAAACTGAAAAAGTGTAGACTTTGGAAACGAAGTGCTTTAAAATTCCCTCTTCGAAGGGATCGGGGCATATACGAAGTAGTGGGCATAATTTACTATACAAACCCATAAACCAAAAAGGTGGAGTGGATAACCATAGAAGCTAATCTGTTGCTATTGATCTAATTTGTTCATTAATTATAGGTGTTCGCGATTCGTGAACAAAATAAAAAAGTGAACAGATGAATCGGGCTATTCTCGAAAAAGCACTTGCAAATCTACCACCGGAGATCGGTCATAAAACGGAGTGGGGGATCTATATCCCGGATCATAATTACAGAGTGGATGCCAGGGTGACATTCAACCCAAATATAAAGAAAGCCATTGTCCGAAATGCAGAGATCAAAAAGGAGATTCGTAAACACCATATTCCCCAATTGAAAGAGTTGCAAAACAAAGTAGGCCCTCTGATGTTGGTGGCCGAACGGTTATATCCCAACATTAAAAAAGCGTTGAATGAGGCGGGGATTGATTGGATGGATGTGGTCGGAAATATTCATTTAGAAGAAGGAGAAACCCTCATATGGATTGATCATCACACCACAACTCCCATTCAGCAAAAGAAAAACCGGGCCTTTACCAAAACCGGGTTAAAAGTCGTTTTTCTCTTTCTTCATGATGACGCCTGGCTAAATAGAACGTATCGGGAAATAGCTGAGGCTGCGGACGTTGCATTGGGAAACATCAAGCACGTTTTGGATGGGCTAAAAGAACATGAGTTTATTTATGCCAAAAACGAAAATGTGCGTAAGCTTAAAAACAGAAATAAGCTTTTAGATCGATGGATTACGGCTTTTGCGGATGAGCTCAAACCCCGCATTCAAAAAGGCAGGTACAATTTTATAAATAAAAGGGACGAACAAAACTGGAAGAACCTGCCATTGGGTGAGCAGGATTATTGGGGTGGTGAGCCTGCAGCTGATCTTTTAACGAATGATCTAAAACCTGTGGAGTATATACTCTATACAAAAAAGAATCGGGCTGAGCTCATGAAGGAACTTAAACTAATGCCTGATGATAACGGGAAAGTGAAAATCAGGGAGCCTTACTGGACGATAGAAAATGACCTTCCAAATATAGCTCCCCACCTTGTAATTTATACTGATTTGATGGTTGCCGGTGATCCGAGAAATATCAAAATAGCTGAAGATATCTATGCGGAAACCATTACAGATAAAGCTTTAAGATCTTCGGCAAGACCAGCTCAAAGAACTTTTGCAAATTGTAGAAAAGGTGTTCATCCAATATGATGTAGATTTCTACCTGCTTGGAGCCATTGCGCGGGATACCTGGTATGCTAAAGAACAAATTGCATCTCCAGCTACACGTGATGTCGATTTTGCTGTATATATTTCAGAAAAAAGTAAATATGCAGATGTTTTAGAAGGGCTTATTACCAATCATGGGTTCAGCGAATTAAGAGATGTTCCTTTTCGTCTCCAGACACCATTTACGTTTACCATCGATATCATACCATTTGGTGAAATCAGTATAGATGAGGCAGTAATACCTGATGAGGGCTGGGGCAGACCCATTTTTGTGAACGGCTTTGAAGAGATATTCAGGAAAGCAACGATACAGGTTAAAGATGTAGATGATGAACTGGAATTTAAGATTGCAACGCTTCCGGCTATACTATTACTCAAGCTGATTGCCTATGATGATCGTCCTGAAAAGCGAACCCAGGATCCCCAAGACATTGCCCAAATCATTGTAAACTATTTTGAAATTGAAAAGGAGATGATCTGGGAAGAGCATCATGATCTATTCGATAAAAATTCCGAGCTGATTGAGATTGGGGCCAGGGTAATAGGTCGTGAAATCAGTGAAATATTGAGTGAAAACAGAACGCTGATGGAAAGGGTATTGAACATTTTGTCACTGGAGAATCGGGCGCAAAAAAAATATGGCTGAAGCTATGGTACGTGGTGATTTGACCTTAGACAAAGTTGAAGGTTGGCTTGCTCTGATAAAAGAGGAAATAGAGAAATTGATAAAGTAGATATGATGGAAACCGGATGCTATTCATAGGTGCCAACTCTAAATGAAAAATTATGTTTGAAAATAATTATTTGAATTCCACCACACATCTTTTGACGCAAAGCGAGCCAAGGAAGGAATTAAACTATTCCGTGGTTTACCGTGCTTTCGTTTCACATCAAAAGATGAGCGTGGCAATAATAATCGTCTTCATGTTAACAGCCTGTTCAGGCTCAGGGAGCGATCAAGAAGCACCGGATCACATCCAAATCCTCGATGAAATCCCGGAGCATATTCAGGAGGTCGAAAACCTCACTGTATTCTCTGGAGATGCTGAGCCGGTGTACGACGTGGAGCTGATCCCAGAGGTGACGTTCGACGATGCAAAAGGCCCATACCTGAACCGTGTTCTGGAAGCCGTAGTGGATGATAGAGAACAGGTAATTATTTTGGGTGCAAATACCAGCTACGAACAGTCTCTTCACGTCTATTCAAGTGAGGGAGCCTATATGACCGTCATAGGCGGCCGGGGAGGAGGGCCCGGAGAATACGGTGTAATGTTAGGGCCACAGGTTAAGGGAGCTAAGCTATTTGTACCCGATGCAACCAATCACCGCTTGAACGAATATTCAACTAACGATTTCTCCGTGATACGTTCAATCCGTTTCGATCAGTGGGAAAGCGGGAGTGAATCCAGGTTTGGATATGTCTATCCAAGGAAAGATGGGAATTACTGGCTGGTATTTTCTGACCTAAGGTCTGTTATTGGGCAACTCTCAAACCGATACAAGATTATGGACCATGAGGGTGGGCTTGTAAAAGACCCATCGCTTACGCTACCTGCAGGCTTTAGAATACAGACTGATCCATCCATGCGCCCTATGATGCCGCTCAATTTTATGGGGAGTACTTTGGAAGCAGTTTCCAGCAACGATGAATTGTATACGGTCTTTACACGGGATTTCCTGATTCGGAGATACGATGCAAACGGCATCTATCAATCTGCCTTCTACTATCCTGTACAGAGCCTGCCTTTCGACCTTGAAGTGCATACGAATTCAACTTTATTCAGCCCTTCCGCACGGGTTATCAAAAATGCATTTTCGGACATTGATCGGGACCTGCCGGAAACCATCCCCGTGGTTTTCAGGCTGAGGATAGACGACGAAAACAGGATCTGGGCGGCACTGCCGATGGATCAACAGCGGGAAATGCTTGAATGGTGGATTCTTGATGAATCAGGCAAATTGCTGGCGAAGCTGCAGCGTCCACGGGATAAAACGATATTCGACATCAAAAACGGGTATCTCTACAGCAAGGAGATTGATGAAGAAACAGAGGTCGAATATGTGGTGAAGTACCGAATTGAACTAACGGAAAGGCAGCGAGAAGGTCTTTAAACCTGATACACCAAACATCAAAGTAAACTTACAAGACATTGCAGATCGACATAAAAGAAATCAATCCCTCCTATAACTACAATATCGCGCGGCTCCACAAGTGGCTCGATTATGGGCTTGGCAGCTCACTATTGCTGCTTATGAGCTAAATATATGGGTTTGCCTTTCTGTTAGCGGTAGGTGCAGCCATTGCTTTTACTCCTTTTTTGATTAAGGTATTAATTGAAGAGCGCAAATTTGGATGGCTCACAGCTTTCGTGATTGTGGTACTGGGTCCCCCTCTGGCAGTCTGGTTCTATATTGGTGACGGAAACTGGGACTGGGTAGCCCGGTTTATAGCTTTGGGAAATTTCTACTTTTATTGTGCTTTTCTCAGATTGGTTATTCCGGGATGGTACCATTCGGAATAGATGTGATGGGTCCTAAAAATGAGTTTTTGCTACCGCACATCTTTTGACGCGAAGCGAAACACGGAAGGGGATCTGTTCCTCATTTAGTGTCAATAGATATGCTGAGGAACTACATGATGTTCAACCATAATAAATAATTACAAGCGATGTCTAAAATATCACTCTTCTGTATCGCTGCTTGTCTGCTGTTTTTGAGTTGCGCATATGATCGTCAGGCTGACAACGGAATCAACTTTGATCAGCTGAACGAGCTCTCCCTGGATCTGATTCTTGAGATTGGAACCAGTGATGACTATCTGCCGGGTGAGTTGAGGGAGATGCTCGTCATGAAGGATGGCTCTTTCATCGTTTCTGATCAGAGAAAAGGGGTGATTGATCAGTTGAGCCCTGAAGGTAGCTTTATCGCTACTATTGCCGGGCAGGGAGAGGGTCCGGGGGAACTGCCTCCCTTTTTCTCCATTCTTGATGCCGGCGATGATCGCTTTGGAGCCTGGTCTGGTCAAAGGCGTCAGCTCGACATTTTCGTTCAAGACGAAAGTGGTCTCTATCACTATGATGAATCGGTAAGAGCGCAAACAGCATCTCATCAGCGCCTGGATGTTATCGGGCACCATTCCGGGGATCAATATCTTGCATTTACGGGGAAGCCGGATTGGGAGTTTATGGCGTTTGATAATCCGGACTATCGGGACATGCCGGTTTCACTGGTCGATAAGTCACTGGCCATCGTTGAGGATTCAAAACATACCCTGCAATTTCCAAATAGCCTGTTTGGTGATCCTGCCCAATTCAGGTCTCAGGTAACGATGAATGGGATGGCTTTTTTAGGAACTCCACCATACCGCTATCGAGACCGGTTGAGAATCATGAACGGGGGGCGCTACATCATCGGGCAACCCCGGGCCGATCAAGCGGACTTTCTGATCCATGATGAGGATCACAATGTAATTCAACACCTTGAAGTGGATATAGTGCCCAGAAATGTGGAGCATGATGACCTGAATCATGCATTCAGACAACTCTCAGAAAGGGAGGATCAGAATATAAGGCGTGAACTGGAAGGTCGGGTTGATGATCAAAAACCGGCCTTTCTGAACTTCTTGACCTCGAATGACCATCTGTGGCTGTATACAGACTCAGGTCAATCCGGAAAACAATTTGTGGTTTTGGACCTTGAGGGAGATCCGCTCGGTAAATTTTACCTTGAAGAGCATGAAGTTCTGCAGGTTGCTGAAGACGACCGAATCTACCTGCTTAACAGAGACCCGGAGTTGGGGCACACAATCAGGGTTTATCAGGTTCAACTTTGAATTGTAGGAAGGGTTTCAAGATTGATTTGTTCCTCGGTGTAAAAGATTTAGCGTGGCCTTTTTTAGAAGATTGTTGCCACTGAGTCACGGAAGGTTGAGGAATGGATTGTAATCCTCTGTGTTTCGCTTCGCGTCAAAAGATGTGCAGTGGCAACACCCTTTCAACCCCAAGTTTCTACAATGAAAACAGCAGTTGAATCAAAGAATATATTTGCCACTGAAGCACGGAAGGTTAAGTGTTGGATTATATCCCTCCGTGTCTCCGTGGCAATACAAATCATGTTGAAGTCCTTGATTGCAAATTAATTCAAATCAGAGTCGGCGCTTTAAAACACAACCCTTTTTATGTCCAACCTGACTTTTCCGAAGTTCAGAATGAGCCCTACTTTACAGCCTGAGCATTTCAGATAGTTGATGGTTTGAGCCATGTCTTCCGGGGCGATTCCTTCCTTGGCTTTGATCTCTAAGATGATCGTATCGAGCACGATAAAATCAGCGTAAAATTTGTGGGGCAGAACCACTTTCTTGTATTGAACTTCATACTTCTTTTCACGCTCGTAGTGGATATTCCGGGAATAAAATTCATACTCAAAGGCATCTTTATAGACGATTTCCAGAAATCCACATTCAAGCTGTTTGTGTATTTCAATCCCCGTACTGATAATCAGATCTGTTTCTGATTTAAGTGGAAAGTATTCTTGCTTGACCTTCGTTTTGTTCTTCATTCTCCCTCCGTGAAATAAATGTGTTTCATTGGTAACGGTTCTATAGATATGAACCATTTTCGAAGAGATACTTACAGAGAATTTTGCCACTGAGACGCGGAAGGTCACAGAGGGGGAATTAATCCTCTGTGTTTCGTTTCGCGTCAAAAAATGGGCAGTGGCAATCAAAATTGAAACCCCAGATTTCTGCAATGAAAACAGAGGTTCAATCAAAGAATATTATTGTCGCTGAGACACTGAAGGTCACAGAGGGTAATATTCTCCTCCGTGTTTCGCTTCGCGTCAAAAGATGTGCCGTGGCAACACCCATTCGACCCATATTCCTACAACGAAAACACCAGTCCGTTCTTCAACTCGTAGGTCAGGTTCGGCACGTCAATCACCGGGTCGGTGTCGTAGGTCATTGTAAAGCTGACGCGGAAGGTGAGGTTTCGGGTGATGCGCATGTTGAGCTGGTTCTCGGAGGTGGCACGTGGCTCGAAGAAACGGTCGGGACGAGCCTGGTAGTAGCCGATCATGGTGAGTGAGGTTTGAGGATTGAGCTGCCCGCGGATCACCAGATTACTGGTACTTTTGATAAGATTGTTTTCAACGGTTTCATCATCACCCAGACCCCACTCTTCATGCTCAAACATCACCCCGGTTGAAAATCGTCCGCTCAGATTGGGCCTGTCTAGAAAGGTGTATCGGATTCCTGTCCCGGCAAGCATCCGGTTGCGCAACCCCAGGTTGTTGTTGTACTGATATTGGGTAAAGAGTTCGGGTGACAACCGCTCTTTTCTCAAAAAGGTGGATCGCAGGTGGAGGTAGCCGTTGCTGACGAGTGAATTCCCATCCACATTCACCAGGTCGAGTGAGGTGATCAGCAGGTACTGGTGAAGATCGGAGAAGTAGGCGGCATTGGCCTGTCCGCCGGTCTTGATCACCCTGTCGTTGTATTTGTTGAGCGAGAAATCAAATCCGAGTTCACCAACCCAGCCGGTGGTATCCGAATCGGACCGTACGCGCTCCACATTGAGCACCTGGGCTTGGGTGATTTCGGTGAGGAATGTAAGAGATAGCAGTATAATCGTTAAGCGTGCTATGGGGGTAAATTTTGGAGTCATGGATCAGATAATGTTGGTTTTTTGACTCACCCCCTGTCCCCCTCTCTACGCGTAGAGAGGGGGAACTTCGCAATGAATTATTGGGGCGAATTGGTGTTTGGTTTTCTTATAAATCTCAGTGAGCTGATCCTCCTCATTCCAACCTATCAAGGAGATGAAAAAGGGTATATTTCGGCTCACAACACTTTACAACGGTGAGAGTACTCCTGAGTTCCGGTAAAAGATGAATGCGTCGTATCTCTCAGGCAGTACGGTTTGGACATAATTGCCCTCTTCGTTAGCCGGGTTGAAGGTGACGCCAATAGCGCGATGCGGAATCCATCGATCGAGGGCATTTTTCAGTTCACTGTTGTTAGTAAACGTCACATAGAACTGCTCAATTCCCGTCTCCTCCATCATCGCTTCCCAGCTTCCTGACCTCGCTTCCGGTGTCTCCATCTGCTGCTGTGCCCCTTCCCAGTTCGATGCGGCCAGCACATCGCCGGTGTAGGTGCCTAACCCGATGGCAAAAACCTCATCTCTTCCAAGTGCTTCACGGCTAAGCTGACCAATATTCTGCATTCCGGCTCTACCCATCTCGGTTGCCCTGGCATCCCCGATATGGGTGTTGTGAGCCCAGATGATGCCGCGGCTTCCCGGTCCGTAGTAGTCCAGAAGACGCTCCGCGGTGAGGTAGAAGTGGGAAGCTCTGTAGTTCCACGATGCGGCACTCTGCTGCAGGTTGGCCCGGTAGTGTTTCTCTGCGTTGATGGCCACCTTGGCGCCATGTTCGGCCCGGAAAAACTCCCAGCGGCTGGCATCCCTGTGGTGCTCCAGGCTGCGTACAATCTCGAGAACCTCCTCCATATCTTCGGAGCAATCCTCACCCGATTGGGCCACCATCCTGATATAATCGCCGGGATCGGGGTAGCGGGTCATGCAGGAGTAGGCCGAAGAGGCTGCGCGCCCCTTCTCCCCATCCATCTCCTGAACCCATTCGAGAACATCATCCATGGCTGAGAGGTTGTCATAAACGTCAATTCCATAGAGTCCAACTCGCTCTGATGGTTCCAAGTCTGCATTGAACTCATAAAGCCACTCAACCAGCTCTTTTACCTCCTGGTTCTTCCACATCCAGAGAGGCCAGCGGTCAATCGCCTCCATCGCCTCATCAATATCGGCCGGTGCGTTCGGTTTCTGCTTCACATAGGCGTTGATTCGCGCAAATGAGGGCCAGTCTCCCTCAACGGCGATATAGTTGAATCCATGATTCTTCACCAGCTCCTTACTGAGCGCAGCGCGGGCCTTATAGAACTCGGACGTACCGTGAGACGCTTCCCCCATCAGAACAAGACGCTCATCAGATATCGATTCGATAAGGGCAATCAGACTTTCATCATCATCAAACGAAACGGCATGCTGCTCAAGAAGAGCAGGGATATCCTGCGCCTGAACCGGCGGCAGAAGAGTGAAAAATAGGAGAAGAGAGATAGTCAGGGTTAAAAGGCGCTTCATCATGAACAGTTATTCGTTTTGAGTTGCAACTCCACCAAAATAAGAAAAATAGAGGGAATTGAGACAGGGATGAGCGGGAAGGCGGAAGCTGGAAGGAAGGGGGGAATTGTTGAACCGTTGAATCGTTGAACTGATTTAGTTGCGATCACGAAAATCCCCTCTCGAGAGGGGACCGTGATGAGAAAGTGCGCATTGCGCGTCTTTCGAATTACAGGGGTGTGTTCCAGGGCAAGGGGTAGCGATACAAAAGCTTTCCGATCTATAAACTATATCTAATTCAGATCCTTCATACCGCTTCGCTTCATTAAGGATGGCACGCTTGCTTAAATAAGGCGACGCATCAATAACTGTGGTTTGTAGAGATTACCATACGCCGTAGTCGAAGAATAGAGGGATCTGATTCAACCCGGAAAATCGACATCCTGCGCCTCACGAACACACCCCTGTCTGCTCCGCTGAACGCTCCGCAGCCTGTCCCCTCTCGAGAGGGGAGTTCCACTCGAATCCAAACTCGTACCTGCTTCTGTCTTTTCGCTCCCTCAACAATTCAACAGTTCAAGAATTCAACAGTTCAACTTTCAAACCTCAACTCAAACTATGCACCAAGCGCCACTCGAATCACTTCCCCAAAATTTGGTCGATGATTACATTTTTTTTACTCTTACCTTTCTGTTCTGAAACTGACTAAAACAAGTGACTGCCATACGGCTTCCGTTTCCACGCCGGAGGCAGCGGGGTTTAAATTTCCAATCTACCATGCCAAAAATTTACACAACAGCATCCGAGATCGATTTCACCATCGGGGAACTGCCAAAAATGCCGGCACCATCCCGCGTTTTGATGGTTAAACCCACCTATTTTGATGTGGAGTATGTGATCAACCCACATATGAAAGACCATGTTGGGGCTGTGGATAAACTTCAGGCTCAGAATGAGTGGGAGTACCTTGAAGAGGCATATGAAGAGCTCGGATTTGATGTACAAACCATCGACGGAGTGAAGGGGATGCCCGATATGGTGTTTTGCGCAAACCAGAGTCTCCCTTTTGTGGATTCTGATGGGAATAAAAAAGTGATCATGTCGATCATGCATTCCAGCGAGCGCAAAGGAGAGGTGAACGCAATTGAAGCGTGGTACCGCACTCAGGATTATGAAATTCTGCATCTCGACCCGTCAAAAGTTAGCGATTTCGAAGGAATGGGCGATGCGATCTGGCATTTCAAGCGTCAGCTTCTCTGGGGCGGATATGGATTTCGATCATCCATCAACGCCTACCAGCAGGTTTCCGAACTGCTCAATACTCCGGTAATCGCCCTTGAATTGGTGGACGATAAATTCTACCACCTCGACACCTGCTTCTGTGTTCTCAATGAGAAGAATGTTCTGATCTACCCGGATGCCTTTACAGCAGCCGGTCTGGAGATGATCTACAATCTGTTCGACAACGTCATCGAGGCCACCTCTTACGAGGCTGAAAAACTCTTTGCCGTAAACGCAACCTGTCCCGACGGCAAGAATGTGCTGATACAGCAGGGTTGTACCGATGTAAACCAGAAACTCCGCGACGCCGGTTTCTCTGTTCACGAATTCAGCACCTACGAATTTATCAAAAGCGGCGGCAGCGTTTTCTGCATGAAGATGATGCTTTGGTAGGCGCATAGCGCTGAGGTTTTGTTGAACTGTTGAGACAGGGCCGGAAGGCGGTAGTTGGAAGCAGGAAAGCTCAAAGCGAGAAGCTGAAAGGGAGAGATCAGGACCTGCCAACGTACGAAGCCCTTGGCAGCGTCTGTTATTGTTGAGATGGGAGCTGGGCTCTAAGCTCTCGTTGGACGACTTTAGTATGAGTTTCATTTAAGGCAATCAGTCTTCAGTCGTCCTACGAGTTTTCGTTTGATTCTGATGCTTAGAACTTCCCCTCCGCCTCGATTACAATTTCTCTTTAAAGGCACCGCTCCTCGGCGTTTTCATTTATAGACCATATCCCCTACAGATCCTTCACTCCGCTGCGCTCCGTTACCGGCGACAGATTCGAAAATGCGTCTTGTTTTTAAGACCGGAACACCTCCCGAGTGGGTCGGGACGTCGCTAAGCTCCGCCTCCCGGCTTACGCCGTACTCCCCTCCCCGACGGTTCGGGGCAGGCCAAGGGGAGACTTATCCTGTCACCTACTCAATAGTGTTGCCCGTTTTTGGCAAAATTAAGGGCTCAGGATGACTCTCGCTTTATAGAAAAGACGGCGTATCAGTTGTTGTGGTTTGCGGAAAACTTCTTACGCCGCGAAGGTGGGCTGGGGGGGCTTTTTGCTCATAACCACATCAACCCAGTTCAACGATTCAACAGTTCTACGGTTCAACAAACCAACCCGCTCGGCGCACCGCGCTATGCGCCACGCCCTCACCCCAACTTCTTCCTCTTGTTGAGATAAGCAAGCAGAGCAAGATCAAAAGCGCTCATAGTGTCGATCTCCTCGAAATCGATTCGGGCTTCGTTGCAGGCGATCTTAAAACGGGTGGTGTACTCTGCTACTTTTTTCCGATACTCCTCTTTTACCTGGGCAGGTACAACCTCCATCTCAGACCCGGTCTCCATATCCTCAAAGAGATATTTTCCATCCGGGAAGTCGAGCTCTCTTTCGCTCTTGTGCTCGAGTACATTGAAGAGCAGCACTTCATGTTTCTCATGTCGCAGATGGCGCAGGGATGAGAGCAGCGCATCATGATTCTCCACATTTTCAAAGAGGTCGGTCAGTACAATAACCAGACTCCTCTTTTTGAGCCGCTCGGCAAGGTTGTCGAGGGCACGGGCCGAGGCAGAGCTGCGGCGTTCCAGGGTATCCCGCGACCCTGATGCGTCACTGAGCCACTCTTCGAGGCGGCTGTAGAGATGGCGCAGATGTTTCTGCGATGATCGAGCCCGGTACTCCTCCCGGATATCGTCATCAAAAAGGATCAGGCCGCAGGCATCACGCTGGCGATGAAGCATATACATCAGCGAGGCGGCGAGATGAATCGAATACTGAAGCTTGCTCCAGTCGGCAAAATGTTTGAAATCCATCGAGCTGCTGATATCCAGCACTACATGAGCCCTGAGATTGGTTTCGGCTTCATACCTCTTCACATAGAATCGCTCACTCTTTCCATACACCTTCCAGTCGATATGGCGAAAATCGTCGCCCTGATTGTAGGGCTTGTGTTCCGCAAACTCCACGCTAAAACCGTGATAGGGGCTGCGATGGAGCCCGGAGATAAAGCCCTCCACAATATGGCGCGCCTTCATCTCCAGCGGTGCAAGCCGTGTCAGTATGTCTGAATTGAGAATCATATCTGTGTCTGTTCAAAATCTTTGAAAATCAACAAGGTATCTATCGCTTAAATTTAAATGGATTGAGCGGGTAGGAGGTTCCAAAAAACTCTCACTCAGGTCACCTTCATCTTTCTGAGGATTCGGTTGAAGGTGCCCGGAATGAACCGCTTCAGGTATACGCCAAGCACCTCCGATCCCCCGATGTAGACCTCCTCTTTCTGTTTTGCCAGTTTTGGAAGAAGCTTTCGCGCAAATTCATCCGGTGGCATACCGTGCTCCTGTCCATCACCCATCTGGTCGAATTTACCTCCATCAGCAGTCAGCGCATTTTTTGTAACCTCGGTCCGCACAAATCCGGGGCAGACCAGGGTCACATCAATATTGTGTTCATAAACCTCCTGCCGAAGGGAGTCGAAATAGCCGTGCAGTGCGTGTTTGGAAGCGGCATAGGCGGATCGGTACTTGGTTCCAAACTTACCCATCACGCTGCTAATCGTGACGATGTGTCCGCTTTTTCGCTCAATCATGCCGGGAAGAATCTCCTTGGTGAGAGCCACGGTTCCGAAGAAGTTCACCTCCATTACGCGGCGGATCGTCTCCATCTCAGCATCAACGGCGTAGGCGCGCTGACTTATGCCTCCATTGTTGATCAGCATATCGATGCCGCCAAAAAACTCTTCGGCCTCGGCTCTCTTTTCAGGGAAATCGTCCTGAACGGAGAGGTCGAGTGGAAGAATGCGAACCGTATTCTCCGCATTTACACAGGCGCTCATCACCCGCTCGAGCTGTTCGGTGCGTCTTGCCGAAAGAATGATGTTTGCTCCTTTCTTGTTAAATTCCAGCGCGAGAGCTTCCCCGATGCCGGAGGAGGCTCCTGTAATCCAGATTGTTTTTTTTATCACAACAGGGAGATTAGGTTCGGTTGGTTGATACAATATACTTTTTTAACCTCCAAGGGAGAAAAACAGATCTGCCGAAACGAAAAGCAATCAGAATCCCCATTTTATAAATTGAGACAGAATTATGACGCTGCCCAAACATACTATTCTCCTTGTTGAGGATGAGGTTGAACCGGCCGAGATGCTGGCTAATTTCCTGGAAATGAGCGACTACAACCTGCTGGTGGCTCACAACGGGAAGAAGGCGCTGGAACTGATCGAAAAGAACGCGAGCGACATTCATCTGGCCGTTCTCGATATTATGGTGCCCCACGTTAACGGCAAGGAGATCTGCCGGGTTATTCGAAAACACCCTGTTCTGAGCGATATACCCGTTATTTTTCTAACGGCAAAGGATAAGGAGAAGGATGAGATCGAAGGGCTTGAGCTGGGTGCGGATGACTATATCTCAAAACCGGCCAGCCTGAAGCTTGTGAAGGCTCATATTGAGTCGCTACTTCGACGCCAGCAGCCACAAAACAGCAAGTGGATTCAGTACGGCAATCTCTATCTGGACACCAGCGGTAAGGACCTCTATCAGAAAGAGACACGAATTGAGCTTACATCAACCGAGTACGGATTGATTGAACTCTTTTTCCAAAACCCAAAACGTGTATATACAAGACAGGAGATTCTGGAGCATATAGGCGGTGACGATCGTTTTGTTTTCGACCGCACGGTGGATGTTCATATCAAGAATCTTCGCCTGAAGATGGGTGATGATTCCGATATGATCAAGACATACAGGGGTATGGGGTATGGCCTGAATCGTGATAAAATCGTTCTCTGATTAGATTGAATTTCCAACCGTCTCAACCCGCTTTATTCTCACCATATGAGTATACGTGCCAAACTCGCGTGGACATTTATCCTGCTGCTGATCTTCGGAATTACCGCCATCAGCAGCTACTCCATTCTCTTCATCAGGAACTACCTGCTTGAAGTGGGCGAGCAGCAGATCGTCAACGATTCGGAGTGGCTGGCCATCACTATTCAGAATCTCAGGATGGATGACCACTTTGAGACCAACCTGAATGAGGCTGCAAGAACATCGGGATACCGCATTGCTGTTTTTGATGAAAACGGTGAGCTGTTTGCTGAGGTGCCCTACCATGAGCCAAGTTATGCACCTGATGAAATCAGGGGTGATATTCGAGGGGTGCTGAGCCTGAATGAAGTGAACTGGCTTGATGATCCCCAGGAAGGTGAGATGATGAGGACAATCACCATGATCGATGCTGAACATAACCCGGCGCGATATCTTCATGTGAGTATCTTTAAAGATCAGATCTATGAGCCGATCCGCACCATTCGCTGGATTATTTACACCGGGATGTTTATCTCGATCGGACTAGTTCTGCTCGTAAGCATTCTCTTTTCCAGGTATATCTCCCGCCCGATTCTTCAATTGGAGTCTGCCGCTCACGATATTGCCGATGGCAATGTGGAGCGCACACTGAACCTGGACCGGAAAGATGAGTTTGGCCGGCTGGCTACCTCCCTGAACCGGATGGCGGAACGCTTTCGGGCAGATAACCAGGAGATGAAGAAGCTCTACGAGAAGCAGAGCCAGTTTTTTGCAGATATCACCCACGAAATTCGGAATCCTCTTCATACCATCTCCGGATCACTGGAGATGCTACAGCTCGACAACCTGGAGGAGAAGCAGAAAGATCACTACATCTCCACCGCAACCCGTCAGACGGAGCGAATCAACCGCCTTTTCAAAGACCTGATGACGCTTCAGCGGTACGACTCCGACTCCTACTTCATCGAAAAGAGACAGTTCGATCTCTGCGGTGTTATTCGCAATGTTGTGGATCTCTACCGCGAGGAGGCGGAGAAGAAGGGGATCGATGTTCACTATGAGCAGCGTTCGCATGAAGTGATTGCCGACCCCAATAAAATTGAGCAGGTGATCGAGAACCTGATCTCCAACGCCATCAAATATACCAATGAGGGTCGAATCGATGTTCGGGTAACCGACGGTAAAGAGATGGTGGAGGTTGAGGTAGCCGATACCGGGATCGGTATCTCCGATGAGCATCTGGGCCGGCTTTTTGATCGCTTTTATCGAACCGACAAGGCCCGTTCACGCGACCAGGGCGGAACCGGACTCGGCCTCGCCGTCGTAAAAAGTATCCTCACCGCCCACGGATCCGACATCAAAGTCAGAAGCAACCCCGGTAAGGGATCGGTATTTTCGTTTGAGCTTCCGGCAGCGTAGGGAGTGAAAAGGGAAAGGTAAAAAGTGAGAAGGGAAAGGTGAAAAGGCAAAAGGAGGGGATAATCCTTGCTCTTGTGCTTTTAAGCTATGTCTGTTTGGGTGAAAAACGCCAAGAAATCAGTTGGGTATACATAAAGAAATCGTGCAAGTTTTTACCGCAGGGAACGCTGAGAAGACGCGGAGTTCGCTGAGGTTAAATACATAATTGGCTCAGCACATAGCGCAAAAAGGAACGTCTTTCCGACGGATCGGAACTGCACCAAAGGTGCAGCACTTTTGCCTTTTCACCTTTCCCTTCTCACTCCCTCACCCATACCTCTGATACACCAGCCCCGCAATGGTTCCGCCGACGAGGGGGGCGAAGAGATAGGCATATGCATAGAAGTGTGAGAATCCGCTGTTCAGGTAGTCGATTGCCATGAAGCCGAGAGAGATGGCGGGATTGAGCGTGGAGCCGGTAACGGGTTCGGCAATCATCAGGCAACCAGCGAATGCGATACCAACCATCAGTCCGTAAACAGGGTTTCGCCCCTTTCTGGAGGGATAGATCATGTAGAGGAAAAGCAGAACAAAGAGAAGCGCAAAAAGAAGGTCGATAGCGATAAATTCAGTCAGATCAGTGGAGGCGGCCGGTTCCAGTGTTATATTCATGCCGGTTAACCATGCGATAATCCACGCTCCGGCCACGGCACCCGAGGCCTGGGCGACCAGGTAGGTTGCCAACCGCCTTAGCGAAATGGAGTTACTGATCCAGGCAGCCAGTGTAACTGCGGGATTGAAGTGGGCTTCGGATACTCCTGAGCAGAGATAAGTAAGCACCGCAAGTATGAAACCAACGGCAAGGGGCTCGCCAGAGTAGCCAATGGCAAGCGTTAGCAGCAGGGTGCCGATAAGTTCGGTTGAGAATTTGAGCATTTGCAGGTTTAACCTTCAGAAAGCACTGCACCGAATCTACTTGGAGATTCACCAGTATTGCAAATAAAATTACGTAACAGTTGAAGTGAGGCGATCGGTTGTTGCAGATCGCTCAATCATCCCTTTTATCGTGTGTTTAGACTAACTGCTTAAGCGTTTTTCGCAGGGTTGATCACTTCTTTAGACAGAATCTAAGATGGAACTCTTCACGAACGATTCATAAAAAATCGGTTATTTTGACGTCTGTAAACTATGAAATCCGACTATAAGCAGGTGTGATTATGCGCATTGGAATTGTATTGATGAACCTGGGAGGCCCCACCCACAGAGACAATGTGAAGATTTTTCTGAAAAATCTGTTTCAGGATGAAGATATCATTAAACTCGGCGGCGGCGTTACCCAGAAGGCTTTTGCGAACATTATTTCGAAATTGAGAGCTCCAAGTGTAGCTGAAGATTACATGGAGATCAACGGATGCCCCAAGGGGTGTACCGGGAGCAAGCACTGCTTCAACAGAAAGAATAAAGAGGTCTCTACCTGCTGCTCTCCCATCAATGGACTCACTGAGGCGCAGCGACGAGGGCTGGAGAAGTATTTCAAGACGATCCTGCCTGAGCACGAAGTGAAGGTTTATACCTGTATGCGTTACTGGCTTCCGTTTGCCGATCAGGTAATGGACGATCTGGTGGAGGATGAAATTACGCACACCGTGTTGATGCCTCTCTATCCACAGTTTTCCTGGACTACAACCGGAAGCAGCTTCCGCGACTGGGAGACAGTTCTGAAAGAGAAGTTTCCGGATGGAAAGCCGTGGAAAGAGTTTCATGTTAAGAACTACTACCTCAACGAGAGCTACCTCGCTTCGGTGAACGATCGCATCGATCAGGCGCTAAATGAGATGGATGAGGAGACACGCAAAAAGACGCACCTGATTTTCAGCGCACACGGAACACCGCTGCTGGAAGTTCGAAGCGGCGATCCTTACACTACGGAGATCAAAGAGACAATGGAAGCCGTGATGGCAAGAAGAGAGGAGAAAAACCCCTATTGGCTCAGCTTTCAGTCAAGAGTTGGTCCGCAGAAATGGACCCAGCCAAACACCGAAGACCTGGTAGAGAGACATCTGGAGTATGGAATTAAGAATTTTCTGATGGTACCAATCGCCTTCGTCACCGACCATATTGAAACACTTTACGAGCTCGGTGTTGAGCTGGTTGAGGATATGGAGGAGGAAGGTTTTGAGTTCGAAAATTATAAGGTGATGGAGGGACTCAACGATCATCCCAAATATCTGCGTGCACTTGCCGAAGAGACGCTCAACTGCCTCAAGTACGAGATACCGGATGAAGCCGTTCAGTGGGATGAAGGTGATGATAGTGAAAAAGCAAAAACATCAAAGAAAGCAGTAACAGCTTAAGGATGGTTCATCCAACAGTACAAGACTTTACAGTCATCGGGATAAATCACTGGGATGCTCCGGTCGAAATTCGCGAAAAGTTCAGTCTGGGCAGCGACGGTAAGTCACTGCTTCTGGACGGAGCCCGGCGCGAAGGGGTCGAAAGCATCTTCACGGTATCGACCTGCAATCGTACCGAAGTCTTCGCTATGGGTGTATCTACCCGCGAACTGATTCGATTGCTCACCACCTACTCACGCGGAACTCTCGACGAGTTTCACCGCTACGGTTTTGAGCGGGAGGGCGAACGGGCCGTCGAACATCTCTTTAAAGTAGCCACAGGGCTCGATTCACAAATTCTTGGAGACCTGCAGATTGTGAAGCAGGTGAAGGAGGGGTATGAGTATGCCGCCTCGGAAGGGATGGTTTCCGGTGAAATGCACCGGCTGATGCAGCACGTATTCAGAGCCCACAAGCGATCCAGAAACGAAACGTCGCTTGGTCAGGGAGCCGCTACCGTAGCCTATGCCGCCGTCCAATTCGCGATGCGAACCTTCGACAATCTGGCATACAAGAATATTCTGCTGGTGGGAACGGGCAAGATCGGCAAGGTTACCTGCAAAAACCTGGTGAACCTGGGAGCGAGTAAGCTTACGCTGATCAACCGCACCCGCGACCGTGCCGAATTCGTTGCCGATAAGTTCAACCTGGAGGTAGCCGATATGGAGCACCTCCCGGAGCAGATCGCAGATGCAGATCTCGTTATTGTCGCTACCGGCGCAATAGAGCCGGTGATCCGCACCGAGCACATGCAGCCCTCCATGGAGAATCCGAAGTTCAAGGTGATGCTCGATCTCTCCGTACCGCGTAACATCGACCCAAAAGTGGCTTCTCTCGATTTTGTTGATGTTGCCAATATGGATATGCTGGGTGATGTGACCGACGAGGCCTACAAGAAGCGGGAACAGGAAGTTCCAAATGTGAAAAAGATTATTCTGGAGGAGTTTGCCGACTATCAGCTCTGGCTGAATGAGCAGCGCGTGGTTCCTACCATCAAGGCACTCACCCGAAAATTTGAGAATATCCGCGAAGACGAACTCGATTTTTTCAAAAATAAGATCTCTGACGACGATTACGACAAGGTGGAGAACCTGACCCGCCGTATCGTCAACAAAATTGCTGCATACAGTATTGAGCACCTTCGCGACCACCATCACTCCGATGAAGTGGCCGACATGGTCTCCAAAATGTTTAAGCTTGAGGCTAAGAATGGCCGGAAGTAAACCGGTTCGGATCGGTACAAGGGATAGCGAACTGGCTACCTGGCAGGCAAAACAGGTGGAACAGCAGCTGAAAGATCTCGGCGCTGAAACAGAGATCGTCTTCGTTAAGTCGGAAGGGGATCTGGATCTCACCACACCTCTCACCGAAATGGGCGGAAAAGGTGTTTTTACAAAGGCGTTGGATGAAGCACTTCTTGAAAAGCAAATTGACGTGGCGGTTCACTCCTACAAAGATCTGCCAACAGAAAACCCGCTCCCCCTTGTTGTCTCTGCGGTTATGGAGCGTGAAGATCCCCGCGACGCGCTGGTCTCCCCAAAAGGAACGGAATTTCTGGATGATGATGCCTTTGAAGCGGTAATCGCCACCAGCAGCAACCGTCGCAGAGCGCAGTGGCTGCATCGATATCCCAATCACTCGATCACAAACATCCGGGGCAATGTGAACACCCGCCTCAGAAAAGTGAACGAGAATGGATGGGAAGGAGCAATCTTTGCTGCGGCCGGACTGAAGCGGATCGGGCTGGATCACAACATCTCTCTCTATCTCGACTGGATGGTTCCGGCTCCGGCACAGGGAGCCATGGCGGTGATGGTACGGGAAAGTGATGATCAGATGATCAAAATCACCAAAAAGTTGAATCACCCCGAAACAGACCTCTGTACCGGTCTGGAGCGGGAACTGCTCAATGAGATGGAAGCGGGTTGCAGCGCACCTGTTGGCGCGTTTGCGTGGATTGAAGGAACTGAAGTAATTTTACATGCCGTTGCGCTAAAGGTGGATGGCTCTCTCCAGTATGATGTGGAGATGAAAGCACCGGTTGAAAATGCTGCGGGCACAGGTCGAACAGCCGCCAGAAAACTGCTGGATCAGGGAGCCGACAAGCTTGTGGAAGAGATGAGAAAGGAGTACTGATTTTCTGCCCGTCATGTCCCGGAACCTCCCCCCGAGGAGTCTGTTTGATTGCTGAAGGATCTTTGTAATACCAACCGATTTTCAGATGTCTGAACCCCGTAACATATTGATGACCCGTGAGCTCACCGATGAGCAGATCGCACTGGCTGAAGAACTTGGTCTTCGTGTTAGAATTGAGCCTGCCATTGAGATACGCTTCAGGGATGACTGGCTTTCGGTTCAGGGTGCCTTTCGCAATGTATCAAACGTGATCTACGCATTTACCAGCCAAAACGGTGTAAAAGGGTTCGAACGATTTCGAAAGGCCGGTGTTGATTTTCCGAAAGGACCTGTCTATGCCGTTGGAGGCAGAACTGCTGAAGCGCTAAGAGAGATTGGTCTGCCCGCTCTCTGGCCGGAGAGGCAGGATGGTGTTGGCCTGGCGGAGACCATCATCAGCGATATAGAGGAGCTTTACGGAGGCGACGATGTGACGATCTTTCACTTTTGCGGAAACCGGCGCCGTGACGAACTTCGACAAATTCTGAGTCAGTCAGACATCACCGTAATGGATCTGGTGGTCTATAGTACCGAGCTGAAAATGATGAAGCTGGATGGTGAACCGGATGCCGTTCTCTTCTACAGCCCAAGCGCCGTTCAGGCGTACCGGAACAGCGGCGGTTTTCAAAAAGGAAGAAAACCTGAGCTATTTGCCATCGGAGATACAACCGCGCGTGAGCTAAGTATTGAGTCGGGAAGACATGTACATGTATCTCCCGAACCCGACACGGAGGTTTTTTTGAGATATGTGGCCAACGTGCTCAACGAACCGGTAGAGTGAACAGAGAGTGGTAGCCGGACTTATTTTTTAATTAATCGCCCAATTCCCCCGATTTATGATAGTTGGTAGATAAGCGGCACTAGAATTTCAATCAGATAAGAACAGCACTTAATCATGCAAAATCAGTTTCCTGAACTAAAGAACGATCTTTTTCTCCGCGCACTCAAAGGTGAAAAGGTGGAGCGGCCACCGGTATGGATGATGCGTCAGGCCGGACGCTACCTGCCACAGTATATGGTGCTCCGTAAGAAGTACACCTTTTTTGAACGGGTTGAGACGCCTGAACTGGCGTGCGAGATCACGATACAGCCGATCGATGAGCTTGAGCCCGATGCCGCCATTATCTTTTCCGATATCCTGACGGTTCCGCAGGCGCTGAATATCGATGTCCAGATGATCCAGGGAAAAGGGCCCGTTATGGGCAACCCGATCCGTTCGGAAGATGACGCCTTTGCCATCATTGCCGAAGATGTGCCGGGAAAACTAAGTCATGTGATGGATGCGATTACGCTTACCAGAAAAGAGTTGAATGGACGCGTGCCGCTGATCGGTTTTGCTGGTGCGCCGTGGACGCTCTTCTGCTACATGGTTCAGGGCGAGGGGTCCAAGAATTTTGACAAGGCCAAATCCTTTCTCTACCAGCACCCGGATGCCTCGCGTCACGTTATGAAAGAGCTGACCAAGGCGACCATCGACTACCTGCAGGCGCAGGTGAAAGCCGGTGCACAGGCGGTGCAGCTGTTTGATTCCTGGTCGGGACTGCTGAGTCCGGACGACTTCAATGAGTGGGCGATGCCATATCTGATGGAGATCACGCAGGCGATCAAGGATGTGCCGGTCATCGTCTTCGCGAAAGGCTCCTGGTACGCACTTGAGCGGCTCAGCTACAAGAGCGGAGCGGCGGCACTTGGAATCGACTGGACCATAGCCCCCGAGTTTGCCCGCGAAAAGACACGGAATGAGATCACCCTGCAGGGAAATTTTGATCCCACACATCTGCTCGCACCGATTCCTGAAATCAAAAAGAAGACAAAGCGGATGATCGACCGGTTTGGCGTGCAGCGATATGTGGCCAATCTGGGGCACGGCATTCTGCCACACGTACCCGTGGATCATGCAAGGGCGTTTGTGGATTCGGTGAAGGAGTATAGAAGTGAGAAGTGAGAAGTGAGACGGAAGACGTGAGACGCTGTGCGCTTGGCGCTCAGCGTATAACCAAATAGTTTTTATCAACTATGTCAGAAATCAAGAAAAAATTCACAGACTATATCAGGGACCTGCAGGATGAGATCTGTGGTGCGATTGAGAAGATCGACGGGAAGACCCGGTTTCGTGAGGATAACTGGAATCGCGATGGGGGCGGTGGTGGCCGCACACGGGTGATAGAAAATGGCCGCGTTTTCGAGAAGGGAGGTGTGAATATCTCCACGGTCTATGGAGAACTGCCCGATCCCATCAAAAAGCATTTTGATGTGGAGTATGGATGGTTCTGGGCCGGTGGACTCTCACTGGTGATCCACCCGGAGAGCCCGATGATTCCCACCGTACATGCCAACTTTCGTTTCTTCGAGCTCTATGAGGATGAAGAGATGACCCGCAGCGTAGATGCGTGGTTTGGCGGCGGGGCTGATCTTACGCCCTACTATCTCTGGGAAGAGGATGCCGAACATTTTCACCGCGTATTCAAGGAAGTTTGCGATCTTCACGGTGATGACTTCTATCCGAAGTTTAAGAAGCAGTGCGACGAATATTTTCATAACGCCCATCGTGGCGAGGGACGGGGAATTGGCGGACTCTTTTTCGACTATCTTCGCGCGGACGACACCCGATCATCGGAAGATTGGTATCGGTTCACCACCGATGCGGGCAAGGCATTTCTGAAATCGTACCTTCCCATTGTTGAAAAACGGATTGCAGAGCCATACAACCCGGCGCAAAAATATTGGCAGGAGATACGCAGAGGACGATATGTGGAGTTTAACCTGATTCACGATCGGGGAACACTCTTCGGTTTGAAGACAAACGGACGGATCGAATCGATCCTGATGAGCCTTCCCCCGCAGGTGAGATGGGATTACGATTTCAATCCCGGTGAGGGGAGTAGGGAGGCAGAGTTGATTGAGGTTCTGAAAAATCCACGGGAGTGGGTGTAGGTGAGTAAATTATAGATTTGAGATATGAGTCTTGAGTCGTGAGTAAAAGTCTCCCCTTCAGGGGAGTGGATGCCGTATCGTTGCGGAGGCAGTCGAGGGGTGTATTCTCGGAGTACTTTGCTGCTGTTCGGTTTAACTACAACCGCCACAATACAGGGACAACAAGCAAAAAGGGGATGATTTAACCGCTGCGGACGCGGAGGAGGCGCGGGGAGCGCAGAGGGAAATTAAACGAGATCTTGCCACGTTTGAGCTTTGAGCTTTGAGCTTTGAGCTTTGAGCTTTGAGCTTTGAGCTTTGAGCTTTGAGCTTTGAGCCTTGAACCTTGAGCTCCCGCCTTTCGTCATTTTTTCCATATCGATGATAAAAGAAGACTCTTCATACTGGATAGATATGAGATGGATGATCCGAAAATAAGGGTCTACAGATTAGCCATGAATTGACAACACGTCCTGATTATTTCCTATAAACAGAAAGAGCCCGCCGTTTCCGGAGAGCTCTTTGCTGGAAGTTTGAGGCCGGAATAGTCCGGCTCAGGAATCAGAATTATCGGTTTGCGTAGAAACGCTCACGCACAATCTTGCCGTCTTTCCAGTCCTGAACGGCAACCTGCTCAATTTTCATCTTGTCGCCACCTTTGAAGGTTACTTCCATCCAGCTTTCAACGGCTGTCTTTTTCTTATCTTCGTTTGCGGTAATTCCAACAACTTCCATTCCGTGAAACTCCTCTACGCTTGCGAAAAATTCGTTTTCACGCTTACGATTGGCGTCTTTACCTGCCACGACGGTGCCGTCTTCAAGAATCATGTCTACATTCTCTGCATAGTACTTCTCAAAAGCATCGAGTGCGGTTCCTTTTTGTACGTGGTCATAAACATCTTTGATCTTTTCGTGTACGCTCATTGTACTCTGAATTTAGTTTAATGTGAAATGTTATTCAGTTAAAACAACTAAAGCTCAGGCGGAATCGTTTGGAAAAAATCGATTCAATTTAGTGCGAATCCAAGGGTTTGAAAATAATTGACTTAGTATCATTTTTTCAGCCCTTTAAGGAAGGGATGAGAGGAAAATTCCCTGGAAGCCTGATCTGAAGGGCGCTCTCTGTTCGTTAACTTTTCTTTCGGTCCAGAAACTGCTCAACGCGGTTGATATGCTCCTCACTTTCCCAGAAACGGCTGAAGGGTTCCAGCTCATCGGCGATATTGCGTCTCTTTTCCTGCTTCATGTATCGGATAAAGGAGCGGTCGTTGAGTGTGAGTCTCTCCGTTAGGGCTTTCAGCCCCGTTGAAAAATCATCATCCTCAAAGAGATCCTGGATCAATCCGGCTTGAAGTGCCGTGGTGGAGCTGATCACTTTTTGGGAAGCAAGCCAGTAAGATGCGCGCTTCTTGCCTACCGTCCGGCTCAGGCGGGTGAGTCCGCCCCATCCGGGAGGGAGATAGAATTTCCCCTGGGTGAAACCAAACTTTGCCGACCGGGTAGCCACGGCAAAATCGAAGCAGAGTAGCGTTTCCCAGCCGCCGCCGTAGGCATGGCCGTTTATGGCGGCCAGTGTCCAGCAAGGCAG
>JAFIFA010000103.1 GCA_020832225.1 Balneolaceae bacterium | reverse complement strand
GGACCGGGGTTCAACTCCCCGCACCTCCACATATAATTTAAGCCCTGTAAAGTTTACTTTGCAGGGTTTTTTTATTTCTCAAAATGCGGTTAAAGATATAGAAATCAGGGTTATAAATTGCGAAGCAGTGCTTCGCCCCCGCACCTCCACTTATTCAGAAACCCTGTAGAGTTTACTTTGCAGGGTTTTTTTTCTCAAAATGCGGTTAAAGCTATAGAAATCAGGGTTTCAAATTGCGAAGCAGTGCTCCGCCCACATCATATTTCAAAGTCTACTTCAAACCGCCAATAAGTTTTACGCGCATTTCTGTAAGGAAGCACCAGTTTTGAGATCATACAGGTAAAGCCAACCAGTAAATGAACCTCTATGAATCGCGCAAAAATGATCTCTGCTGTTCGAACTGAGCTTCGAAGAAGCGGAGAAGGCTATATCAGGGAGAAAACCGCTGTTCGATGGATTGACCGGTTTTTGGATGATCTGCTAATTGATGAATCCGGACAAATTCGGCCTTGGCAGCGGGATTACTTTCTCCGAAAAGTGCGGTATAGAAACGGTATCTACGGAAGGGATCTGCTCGAGGCGGAAGAGGCGATAGAGCTGCTCTTTAAAAAAGCCGGGCTCCCCGAATTGGGTTGTGAAAGCAATTTTGATTTCGATGACATAGAAATGATAGATGAAGGTCAAAAAACAGATCATGAAAAGAGTGAATTAAAGTTTTAATAACCTTTATAATTCGGCCTTATACGGTTATCAAAAAATATGCTCAATATCTGAATTTATAACTGAAAAGTACTATTCATGCGCAGATCAAACGGATCTGATCTTGCAAAGTTCCCTTTTACTGTTATCTAACCGTTAACGAATTGTGTTCTCACTGTTATAAATTGCTATTCCGTGCTCTTCAGGCCGATTTACACCCTTTTATATCATGCATATCTGATAACGGTTCGTTAAAAAGGAGTTAACACAGCGATAACATTGCACCCCTTTCTTTCTGTCACTTAAACTGTTCAACCACAATAAACATTTGAACACCAATATGGCAAAATGGCTTACTATCGCTTCAATATGGATCCTCATGCTAGGGGTGACGGATCCGGCGAACGCTACCGAAAATGACCGTGACAGAGGAACTGTTTACGGTATTGTAACCGACAGTGAAACAGGGGATCCGCTGGCCGGTGCAACAATTATGATCAAAGGTACCAGTATAGGAACGGCAACGGATGTTGAGGGTCGGTTTCGGCTTCGCCGCGTTCCTTCCGGCGACCAAATCATCGTTACAAACTACATCGGGTATGATCAGGCCGAATTCAGCGTCACGATAAGGGGTGGAGATGAGGTTCGCGCCGATTTTTCACTCTCCATGGCAACGCTGCAGATGGAAGGCTTGAGTGTCGTAGCACAGGCTGTTGGACAGGCAGGTGCATTCAACAAACAGCGAAATGCTCCAAACATCGTGCAGGTAGCATCCGATGAGCAGATTCAGCGATTTCCTGATCTTAATGTTTCTGATGCACTAAGAAGAATGCCCGGTATCTCTACCGAAGAGTTCAGGGGAGAGGCAACGGCGATGTTCGTGCGCGGAATGGCACCCGGCCTCAACACAGTGACTCTCGATGGCGAACGTCTGCCAACAACCGGAACAACCGATCGTGATGTCGGACTTACCGGTATCTCATCAGACCTGGTAGGTGCAATTGAGGTGACGAAGGCAATTACGCCCGATATGGATGCGGATGCCGTTGGTGGATCAGTAAACCTGGTTGCAAACCGCCCGGTTGGTGATCAGAGAGTCTTTAACGTGACTGCATCCGGTGGATGGCATAATCATGCGGGAATCGGAAACCCTAAGGCCAGTGTCCACTTCGGACAGTCTCGAGGTAATCTGAGCTATATCGTGCGAGGTAACATCAGCCGTGAAAATCGTCAGATGGACGATATTCGCCACTTTTGGGGTGAGCAGGAGTTTAATGGTCAAACGATAGACAACATCACACAGATGAGAATCGGGGATTACGCTTTCCAAACCGATCGTTATGCACTTAGCGGACGAGTAGATTATCGTCTTAACAACAACCACTCCCTTTTTGTGCGGGGTCTCTACAATCTCAGGGACAAAACCGGAACTCGTCACCAGTTCAGACTTCGTCCGGATCGCGGTGATGTTGTTGCGCTGAACGGGACGCAATATCAGGTTGAGGGAGCGCGGGTTGAGCCAATTGGCCGCCGAAATGCAATTCGAAACGTGCTCAGCAGCCTAACATTGGGTGGTGAGAGTGAATTCAGCAACCTGACCATGAACTACACGGCAACCTATGCCTATGGAACTCACGACTCTCCTTACCAGGAGTATCTGAGATACAGAGCAAACGGTCTTGACATGACCTACGATATCGCCAATCGCAGTGCGGCTGAGATTGGGTGGATGAACGGTGCAGGTAACGTAGTTGCAGACCCATCGAGCTACCGCATGACCCGTTATGAGAATCGTATTGATGATATGACCGATCAGGATTTTAACACGCGTGTAAATTTCCGAATGCCGTTTAATCTCGGCAGAGCAGCCGGTAACTTCCAGTTTGGTGGTAGATTCTTCCACAAGCAAAAGGAGCGTGAACAGTCGGTAATGGAATTCAACGATATCGATGGAACATTCCTGATGAGCGAAGTGGCGTCTTCAGGCTTTAACAGACAGTTGGTTAGCGGCCGCTACGACATCTTCCACACCGTGGATTGGGATCGTGGACGTCCCTTCAGAACAGCCAATATGGATCGTTTCAGAATGGATTCAGATGATGAGCTCGAGTTCCACCTGGTTTCTGATCCGGCAGACTATACTGCAACCGAGACGATCACTGCCGGTTACATGATGTCGACTATTGAGCAGGGCAACTGGATGATTCTCGCCGGTGTACGTGCTGAAAATACCGGCACAACCTACCGCGGTAACCGAACCATCATCGACGAGAATGAGCAGTTTGCGGGTCGCCAGCAAATGAGTGAAAGCAACACCTACCTCAACTTCTTCCCGATGGCACATGTTCGCTATAACCTCACCGATCGATCCAATATTCGATTTGCCTGGACCAACTCCATTGCCCGGCCATCATTCACCAACCTGGCGCCTTTCGAGATCGCCAATTTTGAAAGTGAGTCCGTACGCCGTGGAAATCCGGATCTGAAGGCATCACGAGTAATGAACCTAGACCTGATGTACGAGAACTACTTCCGCAGCATTGGTGTCCTCTCGGCAGGTCTCTTCTACAAGAGTCTCGACGACTTCGTTTTTGAGGAGGTATCCACAGAAGAGGGTGGAGTGTTTGACGGATTTGAAAGCAGACGACCACAAAACGGTACTACAGCTGAAGTTTTTGGTGCGGAGATCGCATGGCAGCAACGGCTGCATTTCCTTCCGGGCTACCTGAGCGGACTTGGTGTCTATACCAACTACACCTACTCCACGTCCAAAGCTCAGCTTCGAATCGATCGTGAAGTAGAACTGCCGCGACAGATTCCTCACGTAGTAAACGCAGCTCTGACCTTTGAGCGGGGAGGTTTCTACTCTATGCTCTCCTACAACTATCAGAGCACCTATCTCTATCAGGTAAGCACTACACAGGTATCCAATCACAGAAGCCACCTCTTTCCGTCCAACGACCGCTACATGAGATGGCAGGAGAGAGTGGACCTGACGCTGAGATACCAGGCTTCTCCAAGTATCCAGATCTTTGCGGATGCCAGAAACCTGACCAACTCACCACAAACCTGGTATGATGGCAGCAGCGACTATCACTATCGATCCTCCTTCAACCACGTAAACGGTACATTGGGAATCCGTTTCACGAGGTAGATTCAGGATAGATACTTACCATTCGGTAATTCGAAAAAGGGGGCCATTTTGGTCCCCTTTTTTGTTTTAGGTGGGTGTCTATGAGATGATTACGCTTAGTCAGTCACTTAAACCCGGCCGTTTACAGCAGTGTAGGATCTGTTTAACCCCGGATTGTGATATAGAATATTCTCAATCATAGTCCATTTCCCCCACAGATCCTTCATTCCGCTTCGCTTCATTCAGGATGACACGTTCAATTTAAAGCAAAGGCGGCGTTTCAGTTGTGTCGGTTTACAGAGATCATCTTACGCCGCTTGCGAAAATTAGTGAGGCGGCGGCATATCACTCTAATGCCACCGAGGCACGGAAAACTCCGTGTTTCTTTGTGTTTCGCTTCGCGTTGAAAAGATGAGCCGTGGCATTATTCAAATTCCATTGATGGATGAATTTTCTCATTAGACCTTCAAACTTAGACTTCCCGACATTTCAGGCCTGAGCCAAAAGCACAGCACTTTAAAAAACGCTCCACTCACCGCGCCATGCGCTAAGCGCTACGCAAACCATCTACCATCTACTAACTAAAAAACTCAAAGCGAAGCCGATCTCGAAGCTCTCTCTTCCTCTTCAATCAGAAGCACCTGCAACTCCTCCATATCGTTCAAAATCATGCGGTGGCGGTAGGAGTGGGCCAGTTCGATATCGTTCATCACTTCTTTGGCAGCTTTGAAAAGTGAGTCCGCTTTTTCGAAATCGAGGCTCTGCTTATGGAAAAGTCCGTTCTGATGATCAGCCAGAGCCCGCTCGAGAGAGCGTTCATGATGGATACTCTTGATCTGCTCATAATTCTCCGTAATAAATTTAGCTGCAGCTCCGGGATTATCCTCCAGAAGGTAGGTATATCCAATATTGAGATTTGTTCGAACCGAGAAGGAGTGAGATGCGGTCAAAACATCCTCAAAAACGGGTAGTGCCTTTTCAAACAGAGCTCTGGACTCAGCGGGCCGATTCTGCATGAAGAGAAGTTCAGCTTTGCTGAAGTAGGTGATAGCGGTGGAGATGTGGTGTTCACCATGCTTTTCAAGGCGCTTGCTCAGAACTTTTGTAAACATCTCCTCGGCTTCTGAGAATGCTCCGCTGTCGCGATGTAGAATCGCCATGTTGTTGAGAGTGAGCAGCGTGCGCTGGTGGTCGGGACCATAGACGCGTTGCCTTATATCGTATGCCGATTCGAACAGAGGAATCGCTTCACTAAAGCGTCCGGTGTTCATCAATAGTGCGGCGAGACTATTTCGGCTCTCGGCGATATCGGGGTGCCCCTCGGCCAACATCTGCTCTCTTACGGCAAGCACTTCCCGGTAGATCTCTTCAGCTTCGTCATACTGACCGGTATTGAAAAGTATGGTTCCCAATCGATTCCGGTAGTTGGCTGCTTCAATGTGATCCGATCCGAAGTAGTTGCTCGCCATCTCATAAGACTCCCTGTAGAGTCTCTCCGCCTTATCAAAATCACCCTGACGCCGTTTAGAGTAGGCGAGTTCACCCTTCACCTCAGCCATCTTAACCTGATCGTTAAAACCGCTCTTTTCAAGTTGAGCGAGTACCTTTTCCAAAATTTCAGATGAGCGTTTGTAGTTCCCCTCGAGCGTGGAGAGTGAACCCAATGCGGCAAGATTGATATTGGTTTCGGGATGATCCGGCCCAACAGTTTGGTGGTAGAGCTCAGATGCTTCCTGAAGCAGGTTACGGGCCTCAGTAAAGTTACCAAGACGTGAATGAACTTCACCAATCACCTGATACATCTGAGCCTGAGTGAGAGGCTGATCCTGAATCATCCCCGCCCGGGCAACGCCACGTTCCAGAAGCTCACGGGCGGTAATGGTTTCACCCAGAGACTCTCCCGGTTCATTCACCTCAAAAAGATCAAAAAGAAGATTGGTAACCTGTGCAGCTTTTCGCGCCTCGTTCTGGGCTTCATTACGCTCTTCGGCAATTCTGGTCGTGTGGTAGATCGTAAGGGAGGTGAGTAAAATCAGCAGGGCTGCAGCTGTGGAGATTAGTCTTGAATGTCGCTGGAACAGCTTTTTGGTCTTATACCTTATACTACCCTGATGTGCATGAACCGGTTTTTTCTTTAGAAATCGATCCAGATCATCAGAAAGCGAAACCGGGGTTTGATATCTTGTCTCGCTCTCTTTACGCAGAGTCTTCATCACAATTGCATCGAGATCGTGCCTGAGGTCTGAAACCAGCTTCTTTGGAGTGGTGCTTCTGTACGCCGCAATCTCGGTCAGTTCATCCGGGGGAGTTTGTCGGCAGACGACAGAGGGGCGCTTTGGAACCTCTTTGGTAATGATTTGGCTGTGGTCAACAGGTCCTGTACCGCTGAAGGAAAATGGTGCCTGCCCGGATAGCAGTCTATACAAAAGCACACCGAGTGAGTAGGTATCGGTCGATGTAGTGATTTTGGCACACTTAACCTGTTCCGGAGCGGCATAACCGGGTGTGAGAATCTGCTTCGACGGCCCCGTAATGTTCTCTCCGCTACCAACATCACTCTGCAGAAGCTTGGCAATTCCAAAATCAAGAATTTTGATTGCACCGGTTTGATCAACATAAATATTGGCGGGTTTGAGATCCCGGTGGATGATCAGACTGTTGTGCGCTGACTGGACGGTATCACAAATACGCTTGAAGAGGGTGATACGGTCACGAACAGAGAGGCGATTTTTATCACAGTACTCATCAATAGGAAGTCCATCCACATACTCCATTACGAGGTAGGGAAGGCCGAACTCGGTAACCCCGCCGTCAATCAGTCGCGCGATATTCGGGTGGTTCAATCCGGCCAGGATGAAGCGTTCGCGCTCAAAACGGGCCACATTTTCGGGAGTGTCCATGCCGTGGCGAATCAGCTTGAGGGCAACCTGCTGTTCGTAGACTCCATCGCAACGAATTGCTTCATAAACGGTTCCCATGCCGCCATGACTGATCAGTCTCTTAATACGATACCTTCCTATACGGGAACCGATCAGGCTGTTATTGGTGTAGGCATCGCCATCACGGGAAGCAAACTCAGAAATGACGCTCCTGCGTGCGTTTTCAGCAGAATCAAAAAGGTTCTCAGAATCAGTGATTGCATTCAGCAGATCTGTAACCTCCTTTACTAAACGAGGATTCTCTCCATACTGTTTTTTCACATAAGGTTCCCGCTCTTCCCGAGGAAGCAGCAGCACCGAATCCAATATCGATTCAATTAACTCCCAGTTTGACATGCTAACCCCAATTATGCACGATTTTCAAGTACCCTTATACCAAACATAACAATCTATATAAGTATGAACCAACTAAGAGTAATCCCTTACAAAGATTATCCGTATATATTCGAGGTCTTCTTATCGGTGTTTATACACCATATACAGGGATTTGGTAGTTAAGAGTGAGCGTGTGTTATTTTTTGGGGTGTGAGATAGTGTGTTTTTTGAGAGTGAGGAGGGGGGATATTTGCAGGTCTTTCATGAAATCCGGGTTGTGATTAAAGAAATTTCATCCCCACAGATCCTTCTCTCCGTTCGCTGTGCTCACTCCGATTCCCGAATAAAAGCATCGGGACAGGCAGGATGACGCGCTTGTCTTAAAGCAAAGGCGGCATTTCAGTAGCAGTGCTATGCAGGGATCGTCTTACGCCGCGGGCGAGTATTCAGGGAGGGCCGGGTAAGACAGGATATGGTTCTTGGTTGGGTACGTATACCCGGCCGTTTACAACAGTGAAGCGGTCATCCTGAGCGTCAGCGAAGGATCTGGAAGGTCCCAGTTTTGAATTAAGGGGACTATTAACCATAGCCCACCTCCCCACAGATCCTTCACTTCGCGGCGCTCCGTTACCGGTGACAGATTCG
>JAFIFA010000102.1 GCA_020832225.1 Balneolaceae bacterium | reverse complement strand
CTGCGAGAAATATCTGATGAGCAAATCAAAACCGTCGAGCGTCACCTGAACAATCGACCTATTCGAAAATTTGATTACCTTTCACCCATACAGCAAACACTAAAACACCGCGCTGTTGCACTAGTGACTTGAACACAGCTTATAAAAAAAATCAAGGTGTCGATAAATGATTTAAACAAAAAATTTAGCAGTACATATTAATGCAAGCAGCTACGAAAGACATTCCTGACGTCAAGCATAAAATCAAGGATTTCGAAATACCTGAACCGATCAATATGGAGAGTCCATTTACTTATGATGAGCTCTTCTTTTCGGTAACCGATCCAAAATCGACCATAACTTATGCTAACGATGTATTTGTCAGAATCAGTAAATATGAACCGCAGGAGGTGATCGGCCAACTTCATAAACTGATTCGCCATCCGGAGATGCCTCGTTCTGTTTTTAAAATCTTCTGGGATCTACTGAAATCGAACCGACCTGTGGCCGCTTATGTGAAGAATATGGCCAAAGATGGCACATTCTATTGGGTAATGGCACTCGCCTTTCCATGCGATGGAGGGTATCTTTCGATCCGTCTGAAACCGGGCAGTGATCTCTTCAGAAAAGTCGAGAATATCTACAGAGACACCCTCGCTTTTGAAAAAGAGCAGGAGAAGCTAACCGATAAAAAAAAGGCCCTGCACGCATCTGAAGAGTTTCTGATTGAAAAACTGAATGAGGAGGGCTTTAGCGACTACCACCAGTTTATGTGGAGTGCACTTCAAACCGAGATGACATTCAGGGAAGATCAGCTAAAAACTATTGGTGATTCCGTGCAATCCGAATGCTCCAATAAAGACTTGACTGAGCTGAAGGAACTTCTTACTTCTGTGGTTGCCTCACTCGATTCCCTTAAGGAGATTCATGAAACCCTGATGGAGCATTCCGGTTATCTAATCTCCCTGGCCCGATCCATTATGCTTCTTTCACTCAACGCGCAGGTTGGATCATCCAAGCTCACTCAAAACGATCTCTCCCTATCAGTTGTAGCGGAAAAAATGGGTGAACAGTCGTTCGATGGTGAAGAGAAGCTGAGGGAGATGCAGAATAACGTACACGGGTTGAGTGAGTTGATCGGTGAAATCAGCTTTGATACCATATCTGCAAAACTGCAAGTGGAGATGACCATCAACTTCCTTGAAGAGTTGGCCGGCGGATCAAAAAATAATGATCACGCTCTCATCACATCTGATGACTCTATCCGCATACTGTACAGCAGTTTTATGCCCGGAATTCAGAATGTGATTGATCACATCGGTGAACTGCCGGTCTATCTCAGAAAGCTTATGAGCGGAGTAAAAGCCGTTGAGAGATTTTTGCTTGTTTTGAAGTTCATCCACATAACCGGAAAGGTGGAAGTGGCAAGAATGGATGAGGAGGCCAACTCCTTCTCTACAACATTCCAGGAGCTGATTCGGGAAGTAAACGCCGCAGAGAAGCGCCTTAATATACTTTCAAACCTGATCGAGACGCACCAAAGCACAGGAAAACAGTATCTGAGGTTCAGGGATCGCCTAAATCGCGCTGGTCACCAGATCAGAAATAGCACCGACTCTGCCGCCGTTGAGGAAAAATTTGAATCTTGACCTGAACCTTTATCCGGGCTTTTTATAATGCCCCCTTTTCTGTCGCTGCAGTCGTTTTTCGTCTACCAGAGTGTTGAGATATCGCTTCGCGGTTCTTGCCGGTATATCCAATTTATCTGCAATTAGTATAGCCGTTGCAGTTTCAAACTCTGAAGGCAGTATCTCGAGAAAATTGATGTAACGATCACCTTTAGCCCCGGGCTGTTCACCCGATTGATCGGGAAACAGCTGATAAAGCCTTATCGCGTGCTTTAGATAGGTGTCTGACATCCAGAGTGCCGCAATTATATCCTCTCCGGCCGGTTCAATCGCCTCTTCACTACCAACAAGGGAAGCACTCTCCTCAAAAAGTCGCAGCACGGCAAAGAGTGAAACCAAGCGCAGACAGTGAAGTGCCGCCTTTCTGTTTACTGCTTGAAGCTCCTCAGAAAGATTCAGCTCTTTCAGAATCTCCATCTTCTCCGCAAAGGTTTCATCCATCATCTCCCACTGCTCTTCGGTAAGCTCGACATAGAGAGGTTCACTTCTGGAACTCAGAAGGCTCCAAAGCAGCGTCAGCTTCTCTCCTGATGACTCTATACGGCGATTCAGGCTTCGTACCCTGCGATCCGGTTTCTGTGAAACCCACTCCTGTTTGCGTTCAAACCCGTAGAGCGCATAATTTGAGATGTGTTCTGAGCCGGCATGCTTCTGAAGTTCTTTAAAATCTGAAACCGTCCCTGAAAGCGTAACGGACATAGACGGCTTGGCTACGGCTCTTGAAGCACTGCTTTTCGTTATCCAGAACTCACGCTGATAAAATGACCTCTCCACCAAGGTGTGAAACTCATTCCAGTCCCATTCACTATTCTGATAAAGCTCCGTCAACGGCACATTTACAACGGCCGATTCGTTACACTCTGTCATAAACGAAACGAGATCAAACGGGGAGCGCAGATTCTCCTTGTCTGCCACAGGTGCACCCGGCGGAAATCCCCCTTCACGGATCAACTTCAGCCTTAACGGTTTCACCATATCGGAGACCTTCTGCTGGATCCTCACAGAGTCGCTGTCATTCCGTACGACTAACATATTCAGACCGGGGCGGAATAGCCCTTCTGCATGATCCACTTCCACATTCGGCAAAAGACCTGAAATCATCGAAACAGTGGCCGACAAAAAGTGATCACGGTCCCTGGCATCTTCAATCAGGTCACAGCAACCTGCAAGCAGCTCGGGAAGTGACCTGTAAACTTCATCAGGGATAAGAGGCGTTTGCGAAATATGAAGCTCACTTCTCTCTTCCAGGCCCAACTCTTTCCTGGCCGCATCGATCTCCCGCTGAACTGCCTTGAGACTCGCAAGATGGGTTGATGAGTCCTCTTTTCGATCGCCCGAAACGGGACTTCTGAGAAGACGCAGCAGATCCGCCTTCTGTTGCTCCCAAAATGATAGTGCTTCAAGCTTTTCAGTAGCCCTGGAAGTCAACCGGTTCTCCTCGCGGAGAGTGGCACACTCTTTTAACCAAACCTTTCTCCCTGTCTCATTAAGTGAATCGGGTGGTTCCGGAAGTGACCCGTAGTTTTGATGTTGCTCATTCATAGAGGAAGTTCAGATTGGGCAGCCCGTTACATTCAACAAATCTGCCGTAACAATTTCCCTTAAAATAGGAAGCAATACGCACTGATTCGACATCAATTCCAATCGCATGTTTCCAAAAATGAAAAAAGACGCCACCCCTCTCGGAGCAACGCCTTTTCGATGACAGATAGTTAGTAACTCATTGATCTGTCGGTCAATTTGGTAACAAAATCGGATTAGTTTAGAATCCGGAAGGTTACAGGCATGGAGTACTGTACGCTCACGGGTTCACCGTTCTGCATCCCTGGCTCAAACTTCACCTGTTTTATTGCAGCAAGAGCTGCATCACCACAACCGCCGCCAATATCGCGGAGAACCTGTGGGTTTCGGACATTGCCTTCGTGATCTACCACAAACTGTATAAAAACGCGCCCTTCAATACCGTCGCGTACGGCTTGTCTTGGGTATCGGATTTTACTGTATACAGCTTCCATTCCGCCAATGATTTCAGGCATCTGCTCTGCAACCGTCAGTACATCTGATGTATCTGCAGCAACTGCTGCAATCATCTCGCCTGAAAGAGTTTCAGCTTCTGTTTGATTTATGAAACCTGATGCCATAACCAACAGCAGTGTGCAGGAGGCAACAGCCATTTTTTGTAAAGAATTCTTCATACAACTCCCGTAATTTTATCTTACTGATTTGAAAACTATAGTTTTATTTGCACCACACAGGTGGCAGCCGCCATCCCGTGCGACAGTTCAGTTATCGTCTGCCACCCCAAGGGATTAAATCGTTTATTAATTTTTTTTAACCATTCTATATCACTGTATTGCAACAATTTGCATCGTTCAAGACTGTTCCAATTGGATTATCTCTCAATCTGCCTGCGTCCAGTTGCAAAGTTGCTTTCCCAGAAACAAAAAAATGCCGGGCAGGCTTTTACTCCTGACCGGCATTTATAAATTGGGCACTGTTCAGCAAGAACAGTCGTAATTAAAAATCACCAAAATCGTCGTCGTCAAGTGGAATCAGCTTTCTGGCATCTCCATTAGGTACGTTTCCGTTCTTCGGGCCTTTGTTTTGGCTTCGAACAGACTTCCCGGCATCACTATATGAGTGTCCGTTGCTGTGGCCATTCCCATTCAAACCATTTCGGGCACCACCACCATTGCTTCTGCTCTTTCCATTCTTGTAGGGAGCGTTGCCAACGGATGATTTGCCAGGCGGTTTGCGGATTGAGGCTTTACCATTCTTGCCGTTTGATCCACCAACTAATTGCTGAAGGCTCGCCACAATCTTGTTCATCTCCAGTGCCTGGGAAGAGAGCTCTTCTGCGGCACTTGCAGACTCCTCAGAGTTTGAGGCATTACCCTGAACGGTTTTGTCCATCTCATGCATCACCGTAGTCATCTCCTCGATGCCTGTTCGCTGCTCTTTAGCTGCTGCTGATATCTCAACAACCAGCGTACTAACATCTTTCACGCTCTCCTCAATCTTCTTCAGATTTTTGGAAACCTCCTGTGCAACACTCGCACCACGGTCGGAAGTGACCTGAGAAGATTCAATCAGTTCAGATGTATTTCTTGCTGCCTCTGCACTTCGTTGCGCCAGGTTTCTCACCTCTTCGGCTACAACCGCGAAGCCTTTACCTGCCTCTCCTGCCCGGGCCGCTTCAACAGCCGCATTCAGTGCAAGAAGGTTGGTCTGAAAGGCGATATCGTCAATTGTTTTGATAATCTTGGATGTCTCCAGGGAGGAGTTTTTGATCTCTTCCATGGCGCTGTTCATGCGCTCCATCGCCTCAACTCCACTTGCCACTCTCGGCTCTGTCTCCTTCATGGCGCGTTCAGCTTCAGATGCATTTTCTGCTGAATGCTTGGTTTGAGCCGCAATCTCCTCAAGGGAAGAGGTGGTCTGCTGAAGGCTCGCTGCCTGCTCACTCGAACTCTCTGCCAGCTCCTGGCTGGTTCCGGAAAGCTGCACCGAAGAGGCACTCACCTGATCTGATCCCGCAGAGAGACGGTTAATTACATTATTGAGTGCGTTGTTGATGCCGCGTGTCATGATCAGTCCAAAAATAACACCACCTGCAATAGCTAAAAGCACTCCCACAGACATTACCCATAGGAAATAAGACACTACTGCCATCATCTCCTGTCCACGAGCTAATGACGCTTCTTCTGCAACATTAGCCAATGCTCCTGCGTGTTCTGTAATTTGTGCAAATGCATCCATACGGCTGTCTTCAAACTCATTCACATTCTGCCTTGAGTCGATCATAGACCGAACGTTGGAGACATTATCATTCAGCGTTGCCAATGCGATACTAAGAAACATTTGACGCTCCGGATCCTGGGCGGAATCAACAAGGGCTCCAAGGTCATTCCGAATTTCAGCAAAACCGTTGGCAATATCTTCAAGAACCTCAACATCATTCAGCGACTCTGCCCTCCAAAGCTGACGCATTCCGTCGTTTACTTCAAGAATCAGTTGATCGACCTCCTGAATTCGCTCACGAGTCCTGTTAATGTTGGCGTTGGATTGGCCTGCGGATATTTGACTATTCAGGTTGGAGCGAGCGAGATCAAGATAATCATACATGCTCTCACGAAAGTCCTGGTTCGACTGATCAGCTTCTGCCCGGTATCGTACCAGATTTCTGGTCTCCTCAAAATAAAGTGTTGAAGATTGCTGATAATCAGCTGAAGCAGATTCAATATCATTTATTCTTCGATCCAGTTCTCCCAAAGAGTGCCTTTCGGAGAGAACCCTTGCCCGCTCCACCTGCTCATCAATATTCACAAATCTGGAACTTGCATTCTCCCAATACTGCTCATCAAAGGTCTGACCGTAGTTGAGAATCTGAATTCCTATCTCATTGATTTCTGCTTCCAGAGTTGTGGCAATGCTCAACTCCTCCAGAGAGATTTCAACCAGCTCTTCGGAGTTATTGTTGATGATATTCATTGCATATACCGCAATCATTCCTATGATAAGCGTTATCGCAGCACCACCAAGTGCCAGCATCATTACCCTGCGCCCGATTGTCATACTTCCCCCACCGGAAGAGATCTCATTAAATTGACGTTTCAAAAATTTCATATGCTATTGATTGGATTAGGACTTCCTTTTCGTAAGAGAACTTTCAGGCATATCAGCCCGATTCTATTGATGAATATGAAGGCAAAACTGTTTTTTTTGCATTCAGCACCAATACTTTATCGGCAGTGAACCCGCCAAGTTTAACCGATTCGAACTGGTTTTTTCCTTCAAAAAAAGCCCCCCTTAAGAGGGGGCTGGTAAATCTAAAGTGATAAAAAACTGCCCGACTATTCAGCAGCTACGCTTCCGCTGTTTTCAAGTACATTATCCGGCACATCGAAAAGCACCTTTTCAACATCCATAATCATCTTCACAGACTCTTTCGCTTTACCAATGCCAGAGAGGTAATCGCTCTGTCTTCCTGCTCCCAGCGAAGGCACCTCTTCAATCTGTTCCGTTTGAATGTCTGCTACCTCAGATACCTTGTCCACCACAATACCCATCAGGTACTGCTTCTCTTGCACCACGATGATGCAGGTTTCATCAGTATCTTCCACCATCTGTAGGCCAAACCTGGACCTCAGGTTCATCACGGGCACAATTTTACCCCGCAGGTTCAATACACCGCGGATATATTCCGGCATCCTCGGAACGGGTGTAATTGGCATCAGGCCAATAATTTCCTGAACCTTCAGGATCTCGATTGCGTACTCCTCTTTCCCCAGAAAAAAGCTCAGGAATTTGCCACCCTTAATTTGATGTTGGTCTTCTGTATTCTTCACTTCCTCTTTCACTGCTGTATCTTCCATGACAACTCTGTAACATTATGCCCACCACTGTAGAGACGGGATCTATAATCCCTTTTTGAACCTCAGCGGGAGCTGTTTATGGTTCCTGGTATTCTGTATATCTGATTATCGGCAGATGTTCTTTCCCCTTAACCTGACCTGATGATCAGACGGGCATCGCTTTCGCTTCCTCAGCTGATTCAGGCCATTACGTTTTATCCACAAGACCTAAAACTTCCTCAATTTTTTCGCGGAGCATCTCCGGGGTAAAGGGTTTATGCACAAACCCCGCACGTTTTTCATCGATCGTTCGGATTCGCTGTTCATTGCTCTCTGTGGAGACAATGAGAATCGGGAGGTCTCGTGTCTCCTGCTTGCCTCTGACCCGATCCAGCATCTCCATTCCATCCATAATCGGCATATTTACATCGATAAAGAGCAGGTCAACCCAGTTGTCACTAAGTGTCTGAAGCCCCTCCTCACCATTTCCGGCTTCATGAATCTTGCCGATTTCAAGTCCACTTAGTTTGATTGTTTTGATGATCATACTGCGCATTACAGCGCTGTCGTCCACCACAAGTATATTCATTGCCATACGTAGCCTCTGTGTCTTTATCCTGCAGCGTGTTCTGCTATCTTCTTTTTCAGATTGTTTATAATTGCTCCCGCGATATTCTGCAGCGGCAATATCTCTTTTGCCGCTCCGATCTTTTTCGCTTCGCCCGGCATGCCATAGACAACCGATGTCGCCTCATCCTGGGCAATAGTATGTGCTCCCGTCTCCTTCATATTAAGAAGCCCTTTTGCACCATCAGCCCCCATCCCCGTAAGTAGTGCACCGATAGCGTTTACTCCTGCCGCATTAGCTACGGAGTTAAACATCACATCAACGCTGGGGCGATGATGGTGTACCGGTGGTCCCTTCTTAATTCTTGTGTAATATCTGGCACCACTTTTTTCAATGAGCATGTGAAAGTTGCCGGGAGCCAGGAGAACGTGACCATTTTCAACCAGGTCACCATCTTCTGCCTCGCGTACATTCACGGCACAGATGGTATTTAGCCTCTCTGCAAAACTTCGGGTAAACACCGGGGGCATATGTTGTACAATCACAATACCGGGGCTGTTTGCCGGCATTCGTGTCAGAACGGCCTCCAGCGCTCTTGTACCACCTGTTGATGCTCCGATAGCGATCAGTTTATTGGTGGTGTGAATCAACCTGGCAGATGGTTGGCCACGGTTAGATCCCTTCAGTTCTACCTTCTCTTCAGAAGGCCTGAAGTTATCGAAACGGGCATGAGAAGCAGCCCTCACCGCCTTAATAATCTCTTTAGAGATATTCTGTGTAGAGTAGGCAGATCCTGGTTTACAGATCACATCCACAGCTCCAAGCCTGAGGGCCATCAGTGCATTTTCGCTGTTTTTGGGGGTTAGCGAGCTCACCACCACAACCGGCATCGGATAGTGCTTCATCAACC
>JAFIFA010000228.1 GCA_020832225.1 Balneolaceae bacterium | reverse complement strand
CTGCGAGAAATATCTGATGAGCAAATCAAAACCGTCGAGCGTCACCTGAACAATCGACCTATTCGAAAATTTGATTACCTTTCACCCATACAGCAAACACTAAAACACCGCGCTGTTGCACTAGTGACTTGAACACAGCTTTTTAAATAAATTTTCAAAATTAAAATTTAATTTTTTTTTTAAAAAATTCTGTTTTTATTGATCTTATGCCTTATTTGATTACAATTTCATAAATGAACTTGAATTTCACATCAGCTTCCCTATGCAAGCATCTATCTATAGAAGGCTTTGTAAAACCCCCTGAGTTTGTGAGATTTTAATCGGATTCAGTTATTTTTGACACGTCAATAAATGTTCATTTAAAATCAGATTTTCATGGCTGGCGGTAATCAATTAAGCTTTGGTGACGGACTTCTTTCAAACAGACGTAAAATCAGTAAACTCTCTAAACACCTGGCAACCCTTGATCAAATTATCGACTGGCAACCATTGGTCCGGGAGATTGCCATTATTGATAAAACCGATGCCAAGACCGGTGGGCGCCCTCGTAAAAACCCACTTTGGATGATCAAAGCCACGTTTTTGCAATCCCTGTTCAGCCTGAGCGATCCCCAGTTGGAAGACCAATTAATTGACCGGTTGAGCTTTCAGCGGTTTGTTGGGATAAACCTGGATCAGGAGATCCCAGACTTTTTCCCGAAGCCTCGGGAGCGGTTCAAAGAAGCACTTTCTGCCCATAATCTGGACCAGCGCATCTTCGAGTTGATTAACCAGCAACTGGAAGACAAAGGCCTGATGATCAAGAAAGGGACCATCATAGATGCCTCGATTCTCCCATCTTCGGGCCGGCCGCTATCGGATAAAAAGCGCGAAAAGCTATCCGAACAGCCCTCTACTCAGATAGATACCGATGCTAAATCCACCCGCAAAGGCGGCAGATACTATTTCGGCTACAAAGGCCACATAGGTGTAGACGTTGAGTCTAAACTCATCCGTAAGGCCACCTTTACCCCGGCCAATACCCACGACAGCAGGGAAACCGAGAAGTTGGTCAGCTATGACGAGAAGGCCTTATTTGGCGATAAAGCCTACCTGGACGGCCACCACAAGTATTCGGCCCGCCATTACGGCTGGTACTATGGCGTGCTCGATAAAGCCACGCGCAGTCAGCCGCTGTCGGGCTCACAGAAGAAACGAAACCGTAAGTTAAACAGCGTTCGGGCAGCCGTGGAACATCCGTTTGCGTGGATGAAAACCAAGGCGGGTTTGGTTGCTATGCGAGCCAAAAACCAGACGCGAAACCGGCTGCGATTTATCTTTGCCTGCATTGGGTGGAACTTAAGCCGGGCCAGGTTCTTACTTGAAAAGTCCAAACCCATGGGATCGGTAGCTCTATGAACCGTCAAAAGGGCATAGAAATAACACCACACGGCTTTTTGAAGGCTGCCGGAGGGCTATATCAAGCTGTAACTGGTAAGAATGTTGACGTAAAAACGAAAATCAGGTCAACATTCAGCCATGAAAAATAAATCAAAGAACAACGAAGGGTTTTTCAAAGCCTTCTGTATTAGAATGTTGAATTCTAATTTAAACCACATAAGTGTTGTGACATATGATGATTTAATGAATTATGGTAAACTACTTTTAGAAGCAAATGAAAAACTTTAATCAAGGAAGCTTTAAATATTAATAATGAATATCTTCCACATCGCCGACCTCCACCTTGGCCTCCGCTTCAAGAACCACCCCGAAGCTAGCGAAGCACTTGTTCAAGCTCGCTATGATACACTGGATAAGCTGGTAACGCTGGCCAATGATAAAAATACTGAGATTTTTGCCATTACCGGTGATCTATTCGACCGTACCAGCTTAAAGATATCTGACATTCAAAAAGCCGTTCAGAAGATCAATAAATTCGAGGGAAATGTAGCCTTGGTACTGCCCGGTAATCACGACTATATCACAGAAGACAGTCAAATCTGGGACCGGTTCAAAAAAGAGGCGGGAGAAAACGTACTGGTGCTGGATAAACAGGAACCTGTAGATCTGAGTGAGTATGATTTGAATGCGGCGGTTTGGCCAGCGCTGTGCCACGCCAAACACTCTGCGGAGAATACAATTGGATGGGTAAAAAATGAAGATAAAGACCCAGGTAAGGTACATATCGGTATTGCCCATGGGAGCATCGAAGGTGTCTCTCCCGATTTTAATCAACAGTATTTTCCGATGACTGTACGGGAGCTGAACAATTCCGGCGTAGATATCTGGCTGATGGGGCACACACACATCACATGGCCGGATAAACCAGGCAAGAAGGATATTATATTTAATCCCGGTACCCCCGAACCGGACGGATTCGACTGCAACCATGAGGGCCGTGCCTTTCTTCACACGATTGGGGATGACAAAACGATTTCAACTGAGATTTTGAGCACCGGAACGTACCGGTTTCGCAAAATGGAAAGAGATCTAAACAGCGCATCTGATATAGATAAGCTGTTGAAGGAGTTCGGAGATGACGAGTATAGCCATACCATGCTAAAACTTGCCGTATCCGGCCGTTTGGAGCCTGAACTGTATGAGCAATGGCGGGAAAAAAGGCACAGCATCCGAGAGGCAGTTCTTGAACTGAAGTTGGACGATACAGAACTCCGGCAAAAAGTAACCGAAGAGCAGATTCGAAAAGAGTTTACCGAAGATTCCTTTCCCGAAAAGCTTCTCTCCTCATTTTCGCAGTCAGAAGAAGATGAACTGCAGATGGCTTATGAACTGATCAAAGAGGTTCAGAAATGAAGTTAAAGTCAATAAAACTACACCCGTTTGCCGGTATTCGTGATAAAACCATCGAATTTGAAGATGGATTAAATGTTCTTATTGGCCCGAATGAAGCGGGTAAATCTACCATTTATCATGCTATTCTAAACGGACTGTTGACAACCACCTCATTAACCACAACTAAAGTGGAAAGCGAAATGGGTCGTTTCTTTCCGGCCTCAGGTGGAGATGTAATTCGCGTAGATCTGGAACTGCTGGATGAAGATCAAAACACCATTCGCATTCATAAAATCTGGAAAAAAGGAAATCGTCAGGGGAGTGCTGCTCTTCACCTCGCTGACGGTACAGAGATCACAGTTGAGGATAAGGTTCAGCAAAGAATCGAGGAGCTGCTGCAGGTATCTGCCGCCACCCTGCGAACGATCCTTCTTGCGGACCAGTCCGGCCTGCACCGCACCATTCGAGAAATGGAACAAGCAGATGGTGTTCGCAAGGAGTTGGGAGATATCCTGCGTCAAAATTTGATGGAAACTGGAGGCGTGTCGGTTGATCGGTTCAGGGAAATACTGGATAATCGGTATGAAGACTATTTCAAACGATGGGACCGGGAGCAGGAATATCCTCAAAATAATAAGGGAATCAGTAACCCCTATAAAACTGGAACCGGAAAAGTTCTGGATGCGTATTACCAGAAAGAACAACTCAGGCTGGACTTAGCAGACGCGAAAAGCTTTGAGGATGACTTGGATGCGTTGAACCAGAAGTTGTCTGAATTGATAGGAGAGCAGAAAGAGCTCAAAAAAGAGTTTGATAAGCTCCAGCCGCTGAAAAAAGGAATCAGCCAAAGGCAGCTGCTGGAACAGAAGCTGGAAACAGCCAAAGAGAAAAGAAAAGGACTGCTTGAGATCAGTCAACAGTGGCCGGTCATGGAAGATCGTATCAAACAACTGAAGCCCAAACAGGAAAAGCTCCGGGAAAAGATAAACGTCCTGAAAAAGGAGCAAAAGCTTGCTCAAAACAAACAGAAGGCCGAACAGCTTCAGGCAAAGTTGAAAAAGCTTGAAGCCCTAAGTTCCAAGGGTGAAGTTGCTCAAAAAGAAGTAAAAGAGGCGAAGAAAATTGAATCTGCTGATATAGATCAGTTAAGAGAGCTTCGTTCGGAGATCAATAATCTGAAGGGACAGGTTGAGGGAGCACGACTCACGTTGCGAATTACGTCCGATTCAGATAAATAAATAGAATACACAGAAAGCGGAAAAGAGGAAGAAAAGGTAAATCTCTCGTCAGGAAAGTCGATGGAGAAGATTGCTACAGGTGGATTTTCACTGAACATAGATGGTGTTGATGTTGAGGTGTTTTCCGGAGAAGGGGATTTGGAGAATACTGTTAAAGAGCTCTCTTTAAAAGAGCAAGATCTGCAGAGGTTGTTGAAGGAATTAGATGTGGATTCGGTGCAAAGTGCGGAGTCGATGGCCGAACTATATCGCCAGAAGCTTCAAGATAAAGATAATGCGGAAAAACTCTACAGATCTGAACTGGATGGTAAAAGTGAAGACGCATTGAAATCGGAGCTTAAAGAGCTCGGAGATCTCGACAAGGTTCGGTCGTTGGATGAAATCAGCGATGATCTGGTAGAAAAACAGACGGAGTTAAATGGACTGTCTAAAGAAGCGGACGAAGCCGAGGAGAAATTAGAAAAGTGGAAAGAGACTTATAAATCGGTTGATGATGTAATCTTGGAACTGGCTGATTTATCGAAATCGATCAAAGATATCAGCGGAGAAATTGAAGAGTTGCCGGAACTACCAGAAGGGTTTGAGTCGGCTGATGAGTTTATTGAAAAAGTTGATGCGTTGGATCAGGATATTCGTGAGCTCGATGGGAAGATTAGTAATCAAAAAATTGAGAAAGCTAATCTTGAAAAAGATGCCCCGGATACTTCATCTGAAGAGCTTGAAAAAATGTTGGAAGAAGCGGAGGATGATTTTGAACGTATTCATCAAGAAGCGGAAACACTGGCTAATGTCAGGGAACGGACAATTGAATTATTGAAATCGATGGATGCCAATACCTACAGCGGCCTGGAAGAGAGCTTCCTAAAATGGCTGCAGCAGATGGTTGGTAATCGATTTGATGCGATACAAATGAATGGAGATCTACCGGCCACTTTTCAAACTGATGATGGCCGTCCGCTTACTTACGAAATCCTTTCTCACGGCACCAAAGATATCGTAGCATTATCCTGGCGGTTTGCCTTGACGGATCACTTTCTGCAGGATCAAGCCGGGTTCATTGTACTGGATGATCCGATGGTGGATATGGATCCGGATCGAAGAGAAAAGGCTTCTGAAGCAATTGAAGAGTTTGCAGGGAAACAGCAGGTGTTGGTGATGACTTGTCATCCGGAGCACGGGGAAATGTTGAAGAAAAACAAAGAATTAATCAAAGTTTAGTAAGACGATGAAATATGCCTTTCAACAATTGAAGTTAACTGATGCCGAAAAGAAATGGCTGGCTGAACTTGCAAAGTCGGAATTTGATGAAGTTGATATAGATGCTTTAAAAATAAAATTTAAAGAAGAAATACGACAAGGTTTTGATCCCGACAAAATTGACAATTGCTTATTGCAGGATTCACGACTTACGCTTATTGGTTATTGGTATCTGGATGAGAAGCATAATATGATAAAGTATGCAACTCATACGATAGAATATATAAGAGAAGAAATATTGCAGGCTAATAGAATTCAAAGGGTTAGTGCATCAATGGTAGGTGAGGCTATAAATCAAGATGTACGGTATGGTGAAATAATTCTAAAACTTTTATTTGAATTAGGCGGGTTTTTTAACACTGGAGCAGGACCAGAATATGTAAAATATGGAATGAAGTATGCTGAATTTAACAAGAATGGAAAGGCTTACGACGAATTTTTAAAGTTCAGCAATATTGAAGAAAAGATGGAAGACTTTTTTATTTCAAGGAGTAATTATAATTACTCAAGAGGTACAACAAATTGGCCAAAAGTTGATCGCCAACTATCTAAGGCTCATCAAATGCTAAACAATTCCCAAACAGAGGAAGAATTCCAAGGAGTAGGCTTGATATGTCGCGAGATTTTAATTTCAGTAGCTCAAGAAATATATGATGAAGAAGTATATCCTTCTGATGATGGTGTTACTCCAAGTGACACAGATGCGAAACGAATGTTTGAAGCATTTTTAAATCAGGAGTTGTCTGGAAAATCCAATGAACAATATAGAAAACTAACCAAATCAGCAGTTCAAGTGGCTGATGCAACTCAACACAAAAGGACCTCAGATTATTTACATGCTAAACTTTGCTTAGAAGGTGTGGTATCAGTAATTGAAATTATGAAAGTTTTAAAATCATAGATTAGGATTAGCTACTCTGTATGAGCTTTTTAGGGAATAGAAATAGTGAACTTAAATTATGGCTTTCAAAAAGCGATACCTCACCAAATCCCTCTTCAACACCTCAAGAGAATGTGCCTCCCGCCTCTTCTATGCAAAGAGAGATGAGTACCCCAGCGTAAAAGATGAAGATGAATTTTTGCAATCTCTGGCCGAAGGCGGGATGCAGGTTGGTGAGCTGGCATGTATGATGAATCCCGGTGGTCGGGCAATTGAGACGCTGAACAGTGAAGATGCTATTGTTCAGACACATGAAGCACTGGAAGATGAGAATGTCATTCTGTATGAACCTGCCATTACGTTTGACGACAAGTTTCTGATTCGAGTGGATGTGTTTGAAAAAGAGGGAAATGATGTAGATCTCGTAGAGGTAAAAGCCAAATCGTGGAGCAGCGAAGAGGAGCTTTTTAATCAGAACGGCACGATAAAATCACCCTGGCTGCCTTACTTGTATGATGTGGCTTTTCAGTATTGGGTCATGACTCAAGCCCATCCGGAATGGAATGTGACGCCATACTTGATGCTGGTCAACAAAGATGCTGTAACAACAGTAGATGGATTGTATCAAAGGTTCCGGGTGGTGGAAAATGAGAATGGCCGAAAAGAGATCAAATTAAAACCCGGTACCACATTAGAAGATCTGGGTGAGCCAATTCTGGCGAAGGTGGATGTCTCTGAAGCTGTGGCAACCATTCTGGAGGGAAAAGCGATATCTGACAACAGAATGACTCCTCTTCAGAAACTGGACTTTTCTAAGTGGATGAACACGCTTGCAGATCATCATATCCTGGATGATCAGTATCCGGTTGAAATTGGGGATAAATGCAGAGGCTGTGAGTTCAGAGTACCCCTGGAGAAACTGAAAGATGGTCAGCAGAGCGGCTTTGTTACTTGTTGGGAAAAGGCTCTTAGGTGGGATGATGAAGATTTCCAAGAACCACACATCTTTGATGTGTGGAATGGCCGCAGTTTCTGTGGGAATATGATAGAGAAAGGGATCTATCACCTGAAAGATCTGACCATGGATGATCTTCCGGCCAATCCTGTTGGTATAACATCTAAAACCAAAGCATGGGATAGCAAAGAGAGACAAACCGTACAGATTCTCCTCGAAACCGATGGAGTAGAAGACGATGAAGTGATTTTAAATCCATTGTTTGAGGAGATGCAGAAATGGACCTATCCCCTACACTTCCTTGATTTCGAAGCACTGAGCCTTGCTATACCTTTTCTGGAAGGGAGAAGCCCTTATGAGCAGCTCGCTTTTCAGTTTTCGGTTCACACCATGCATGAAAACGGAACGGTTTTTCACTCAGCTGAATGGATCGATCGGGAACGAGGCAGTTTTCCAAACTATGAATGTATACGGCAGTTAAAAGCAGCACTGGATAATGACATTGGCACCATCTTCCAGTACACCCATTTTGAGAATACCCTGCTAACGAGGGTGATGAATCAGCTGATTGATGATCGTGAACAGGTTGAGGATGCAGAGGAGCTCATCGAATGGATACAAACCGTTATTCGTGGTGGTGAACGGGAAATGGTGGATCTGCATAAGCTCATCAAGCAGTATCACTATCACAAAGATTTTAAAGGGTCAATCAGCATTAAGAAAGTTCTCCCTGCCCTACTCAATAGTAGTAAAGCGTTGAAAGAGAAATACACGCAGCCGTATCAGGGGAAGAACTTTACAGATCAGATATGGTATAGAGAAAATGAAGCCGGTACTGCTATTGATCCCTATAAACTCCTGCCACCTGTTGGATTTGAAAACCTTCCAGATTACGATACGGGTGAAGAGTACATCGCAGATGGCGGAAGCGCCATGATGGCCTATGCGCGTATGCAGTTTGATGATGTCACTCAGGAAGAGCGCGATGCCGTATTCAATGCCCTGCTAAGCTACTGCGAACTGGATACTTTGGCTATGGTAATGATTGTGGAGGCTTGGAAGGGGGCGTTTGGGTAGATTCTCTATAGTTCGTCTAGTTAAAATAAATTCATACTTTTGACCTATCAAAAAAACAATTTTCCGAATCTCCGGTAGCTAATTAAACATGCCTGAAACCAACCGAATAGAATACAAACAAGAGCTCACCGGAGACCTTAAAAAAGAGTCGTTGCTTTTCTGAACTACCATGAAGGTGGTATAATCTATATCGGTCTGGATAAAATGGGCAATGTAGCCGGGGTCTCCGATTCAGACAGTGATATGCTGAAGATTAAGGATCGACTTAAAAACAATATCCTACCTTCCTGCATGGGCTTATATAACTACGCCGCCTATTTGCTGGCAGATCGAAATAATTTGTCGATCAAGGTTGCAAAATATAATGGAATCGGTCGGTCTGATTTAGTTGAGAGCAATGAATACGGGCAAGAGTCACTTATTAAAGCCACCAAGCGAGTGCTGGATAAGATTGAGGTGGCAAATATCAATATCACTAAAATTACCTCAAAAGAACGGGAAAACAGACGGTTGTGGCATCCGGTCGCTCTACGTGAAGCGGTTATCAATGCTTTTGTGCACAACGACTATTCCAAGGAAATACCTCCCAAATTCGAGATTTTTTCTGATCGGTTCGAGATCACGTCTGCCGGTGGTTTACCGGAAGGATTGAGTCAATCGGAATTTTTTGAAGGATTTTCAGTGCCGCGAAATAAAGAATTGATGAGGGTATTTCGGGATCTTGACCTGGTAGAGCAGTTAGGATCAGGAGTGCCGCGAATATTAGATTATTACTCCAGAGACTGTTTCACGTTTTCAGATAACTTCCTTCGTATGGCCTTTCCATCCCCTGAAATGGACTACTCAGGAGATACCCCCCAAGTGACCCCCCAAGTCACCCCCCAAGTTATGCAGTTAATAAAAGCACTTGAAAATGAGCTGAGCCGGGATGAAATTCAGGAGAAATTAAATCTTTCTGATCGAAAAAATTTCCGGGAAAACTATCTGAATCCGGCATTTGAGACTAATCTAATTGAATATACAATTCCGGAAAAACCCAACAGCAGTCGTCAAAAATACCGACTTACAGATAAGGGAAGGGCCTATAAGAAAATGGTTGATTGATGACACTTAATATTGAATTTACATGCGATGTTTGGCTCCACTTTCTAGCTCGAACTATATTCTGTCGTGGTTGAAAATTAACCAGTCTTGAATATCCTCGTATTTCCACCTGTCGGCCCTGCCACCGAGTTTAATTTTGTCAGTAGGTGAAGGAAGCCTCATTAATAAAATGAGCATACCGATGGTTTAAAATAATTTCATTTAATTGGTCATAAGTCAATTAATTGACACTAAATTAAACTAAAGGCATGCAATCAAAAGAATACTAAACTCAATAAACAATTTCGGAGTGGAAAGATGGAGTAGTATATACTTCATGTCGATTAATCCGTAAATGGCAACACGTTTTGTTCCACCAGTAGTTCAACACCCTGGTCATCAAAGTGGCTATCAGTCCGCATAAAAAAGATGCATATCAATATCATTTATCAATTACGATAAAGCCTCCCCTTTGTCTTATGAGTTTTTAAAAAAGTATCTATATCATCAATATGGTAACGGATCGTCCTGCCATTTTGAGAATATGGTAACTGCTCGCTGTCCCTAAGATATTGAATATGTCGCCTAGAGCATTGCAGATACTCCATAACGTCATCTGTATTCAGCCACTCCTTTTTGGAAGCCTGACGGATAACTTTTGGCAGTATATCTTTTAGGGCATCTTTTACGGCTCGATTGACGATCTCTTTTACTTCTTCAGGGGTTGTTAATATGATACTCATGTTTAAATAGCGTTTCGTTAATCATTTAATTTTAGTTCTCACCTGTAAAAGGGGTTGGAATTCAACCCCTTTTACAGTCAGAAGCTAAAATACTACCCTTTCTCATTGGGAGAAATAGTGAACATACCGGGAAAAGCTAATTTTAATACACCCCTAAAAGCTAAAATTAATATAATCGCCTGGCTGTACTGGCTTACCTATAAAACCGGCAAAATTTTCAGTTTTATCTTTAATCGAGTTGTTTAATAAGGTCTAAACGGAAACTGAATAGTTGAATCATAAATACTGCCAATGCATTTTAGTGGCAGTAAATTTGATTCAAATGAAAGAAATTACAGACTACATAAAGAAAAAGGGTGGTTATGCCCGAATGTCGGAACTCCGAAGTGTTGGGTTTCAAACCAGGGATATTGCTAAACTTTGTGAACAAGGAAGTCTTGAAAAGGTAAAGGCGGGGCTATACAAACTAAGCAGTAGTGATTTAACATCAGGGTATGTGGATATCAGTAAAGCAATTCCTGAAGCTGTGATTGCTGTAGCATCGGCTCTATCTTTTCATGAACTTACTACATTTACCCCATCAAAAGTTCATATAGCAATACCTCATGATGCTAAGCCCAAGGAAATCAATTTCCCGCCGGTAAAAGTGTACTATTTTAGAAAGGCTCAGTATGAGCCCGGAATAGAACAGATGGAAATTCAGGGACACAGTGTGAACGTTTATAATCGGGAGAAAACTGTTTGCGACATGTTCCGCTATAGAAATAAACTGGGTGAAGACGTGGCTCTTGAAGGACTGCAAAATTACCTTAAACGACCTGATTCAAACCTCAATAACCTCAGTAGATATATGAAGATTTGTAGGGTAAAAACAGTAATGGAACCATACGTAAAAGCGATGATAGCCGGATGAAAAGCAATACAAATCAATCTGTAAAAGATCGGCTGAAAAATTTGGCAAGATGATCAGGCATCTTTATCCATATTCCTTGGGTGAAGGATATATGGCTTTAATATCATATTTCGCAAAAATCGATTACATTTTATTGCAATTTTTTTATAAATGGGGGTGATTTGTCAAAATCGATTACTTTTGACAATCTATTATCTTGTCCTCATCAAAGCAGATCCGTCACTCCCCGATAATTTAAAGCCGTACTGTGATCATAAAATTCAGCAGTCACTACCGGGGTGGAGTGGCCCATAATTTTACTTACGCCATAGATATCAGCTCCTTTTTGCAGTACGTGTGTAGCAAAGGAGTGTCGCAGGCAGTGAAACTTCAGTTCTTTAGGCAGTCCGGCCTCTTTCATCGATTTACGGAACATATCTTGAATCCCACGCCTCTCATATTTCCCATACCCCCGATGCTTTTGTAAAACGTAACACTCACCAATCTCCATGTCTTCGTACCATTCCGGATTTTTACGTTGTTTTGCCCTAAGCTGGTTTTCAAAGATCTTTATGACGTTGAACGCCTTATCGTTTAACGGCACGGCTCGTGAGCAGTTCGCTTTTGTAATTTCTGCCGGTAGCTGAATGTATTTATCCTCAAGGTTTACCATTCGCCAGGTAATATCCGACATCTCTCCTATTCTCATCCCGGTGTAGTAGGCCAGTCTAACAATCAGCCCGATCATCTTCCCCTCGGTAACCCTGAAAAGTTTCTTAATTTCAAACTCTTCAAATGCCCGTCGGTTTGCTTTGGCGTCAAACAGGTAGTCCTGCCCTTTATATGGCATCCGATCAAGCATTTCATTTTTGTATGCCCAGTAAAAGGCCGACTTAATAGACCGCATCTCAATGTTGATGGTAATTTTTTGAATGCCATCGGTGTCGTAGCGGTAAATCTTGTAGTCCTGAATATCCTTACGGGTGTACTTTTTCATCACCCTGTCTCCGCAAATTCGGATGAAGTGGTTCATAGCGTTTTGGTAGCTTACTCCGGTCTTCGGGGCGCAGTTAGCGCGAATGTGCGGATAGTAGTACTCTTCCAGGTATTTCGACAGCAACCCATCACCGGGAGTTTTGTTGGCCTCCTCCTGTATTTTCTTGTACTCCAGAATTCGTCTGAATCCGGCCTTCTCTGCGGCCCTCATTGCCTCAGCTCTTTTCTTTTTGGTGGTTCGCAGCGGATAGGTGACTCCGGTGGAAAGTGATTTTGTATTTCCATCTTCATCTTTAAAGACCACGAAAACTCGGTACAGTTTGCCTCGCTTGAAGGGGTAAATTTTATAGTCCAATGGTTGCTCCATTTTAGAATTTAAGAAGGAGCAAAAAGTCAATAAATCGGGGTTTCGAAAAGTGGAGGATGGCAAAAAACCATCACCCAAAAAGTACGTTCAAAGAGGGGCTTTTACTAACGATTACTAACTAAAAAAGCGAAAAACGGCGTTTAAATGGGCATTAAGGGCTATATTGCGCATTTTAAGTCCAACGCGTCTACCAATTCCGCCACCGAGGCTAAAAATCTAAAACCTTTATTTTTAGCTACTTAAACTTCACTTTGAATGCGGATCGCAAATATTAACTCCTAAATTTGGGCCAATTCACTTACGATCTTCTAACTCAAACTCCAATCAAACTTAACAACAAGCATACTTGTAATTAAAAAATCTCAAGTCTCAAAGATAAGGGATTACAGTTTACTTCTTCAAAGTTCTTTTCAAGTTTGAGGGATTATTTCCCAACAGAACCTTAAAGGGTAATCCGATAGTGATCATCACTTTTTAACAGAATCGTCATCCTAATCAATGAAATCTCAGGGCTTCATCAGACCCCGTTTCAACCATTCTATAATTCCAATTGCGTATCTATTCCCTCTATTTCATCTTTGATATGCAGTATACCCTCTTTTAAATTCCATTCAGGCTGTGCTAATTTGTCACTACCATCGGACTGATCCTCATATCTGTATGGGAAATCACCCACAAATTTCAGTTCATCTTTATCGAATATTAAACCCCGGTAAATATTTATTATGGATGAGGTTCCCACCGATCCTGAGAGATACACAACCGCTATGTGCTGTACTGAAATATCTTTTACTTCACTCAGATTCGGTCCGCCTGCGTCCCAAACCAATTCATAAGTAAAATCAGCATTATGAATATGCTCTATGTGGTATGAATCGTCCCGTTCAGTTATTTCCCATTGCTCAAGGTCAAAAAAATAATCAGGACACTCTTCAAGCACTCCATATTCACAGTTCTGGTCAGTTTGCAAATTCCTGGTATCGGTAAAACCATTCATGATTAAGAAGCTCAGGGCAAAAACCGGAATCATTCTACAAAGTTGTGTTTTCATAATCTCAAGGGGATTTAATCATGGTATTGATATTAAAAATATCGAGCGGTGATTCGCAGTTTTTGACACTGCCAAAAGGAACAATCAGCATGAAGAATGCATTTTTCGCCACACCGATCAGTGCAAGTATCATCAAACCATACATTAACACTCCCGCATCACCAAATGCCGCAAGTGCAACAACGATCAAAAATGCCCAAAAAAGAGCCTTGGCCAAAAATACAATAAACGCCATAAGCTTCGTCTTCCTGTTCTCTTTGTAGCACTCCATCAGACTCATTTCAGCTTCAGCCTTGCTATATCCGGAATTCATTAATTCACGAATAGCCAAGTCATGATTCTTTGTTCTTGTTATCGCCTCCAATGAATCAAAGAGGTGGTTATACTTCGTTGGAAGTTCGTTCACTTTTCCATCGACATCTACAACCCATTTGCCCGCTATTTTTTCCGCATTCTTCATAATTTGGTTATTACGTTAATTGTTTTTTACTCGTAAAAATCTATAGACAATCACCTTCACCAGATCCTTAAAAATTTATCGCTCTTTAATTGACCCTTTGAGTTTATATTGAGACTTAAGCTTATTGAGATGTATCTATTCCAAAAAACAAGACTCCTATCATCAAGCTGAGAATTGCCGGCCAAAGAAGTGTGGTTAAAAGAGCTATTACAACATCTTTAAACATTCTTCTCTGTGATACTCTATACCAAGCTACGATTACCGGGAACAGTGCACTATTTGCAAAAAGAAACAATGGCCAAAACTCTATAAATTCCCGAATACTGCCACTACCCAACCAAATAGCTAGCCCAATAAACGTAAAGAGCCCTCCCGTAAACTTAAGAGTCAAGTCTCCGCTCTTCTTAAGTGCAACAGTCCAATCAGAATCAGACTCTTTTATGGTAAATAACTGATTATTAGATTTTAAACTCCTTTCAGGCTCTTTCCTGTATCTTTTATGTGATTCGATCTCGGGAGCTTTGTAATCCGGATCGACCCTGTCCACTATGGACTTAGCCTCACTTAAACTCAGGCCAAACTGCTCCTTTATTTTTTTTATGGTGCTGATCTTCTGAACCCCTTGCTGTAGTAGTTGCGACGCCATTTTTTCCGCAGGTGATTCAAGTGAACTTTCAGGAGTCACTGCAGAAAAATCAGTAATGGTTTTGGCTTGATCACTTATCCCATCATTTGTAAGCCCAAGAGCACCATTTTCAGGCTTTTTTTGTGTCTTTCTTCCAATTGGTTTAACTGCTGCCACATCCTTGGCTACCACCTCCCCCCAGTAGCTTTCTTTCAGAAACCCACGGGCAAGGCTCACAAGCTGCCCAGCTGTCGGACGCTTAGTATAGTCCACATCCATACACGCCTTCACGATCTTGTTCAACCTCCCGGAGTAAGCCTCGGGAAGGTTTGGCACCTGCGCTCCCGTGTTCAGGATCATCCCTCCGGCTCCGTCCCACGGAAGATTCCCTGTGCAGAGCTCATAAAGTGTGACTCCCAATGAAAAAATATCTCCGGCAGGGGCGTCCACCGGGTCGGCAATAAAGCGTTCCGGCGGGGAGTAGGCTACCGTCATATACGACTGGTTGGCCGTCGCTTTCTTTAGCGTGGATTGCATCTGGCGGCTGATCCCGAAATCGGTTAGCAGAAAATCCCCGCTCTCGTCAATTAAAATATTGTCAGGTTTGATGTCCTGGTGGA
>JAFIFA010000075.1 GCA_020832225.1 Balneolaceae bacterium | reverse complement strand
AAAACAGAAGCTGCCCTCGTTGGCAGGTCTCTTCTCGCAACCCAAACTGCTGGGCGACTCAGATCCTTCACTTCACTCGCTCCGCTCGTTTCGTTCGAGGATGACGGTGCTCATGGTTGTTATCGGCCGGGTATACGTAATAAAACAAGAACTAAATCTTGTCCAACCCGGCCAACATACAATAACTCTTGCACGTCGTGCCGCCCAAACTTTCAACTTTTAACCAGCAACCTTCAACCAGTAACCAAAACAGAAGCTGCGCTCGTTGGAAGGTCTTCAACCAGCAACTTTCAACCTAAAACCTTCAACCAAAAAAAGTCACGCCTTCGTAACCTGCCCCTTTTCCACTGCTTCGCCGTTCATTGCGTTGCGTGTGTCGACGATACACTCTGCCCACTGGGCGAGGTCGCTGTAGCTGATCTCTTTGTGATCGGTGGCGATAACCACAACATCATAGGATAAGATGTTTTCCTGAGTCCACTCTTCCGATTCACGGCCGGCATAGTGAGCATACTCTCTTGATGGCCTGATTATCGGAACAAACGGATCATAATAGGCAACTTCCGCACCATACCCTTCATAGAGCTCCATCAATTTGTATGATGGCGATTCCCGGTCATCATCCACATTGGGTTTGTAGGCGAGTCCAATCAGCAGAATTTTGCTGCCGTTGATCGCCTTTTTGCGAAGATTGAGGGCGTCGATCGTTTTTCGTACCACGTAGTGCGGCATCTCGGTGTTGATCTCCCCTGCCAGCTCTATAAAGCGGGTTGGCTGCTCAACCTCACGCGCCTTCCATGTGAGGTAAAACGGATCGATCGGGATACAGTGTCCGCCCAGTCCCGGACCTGGGGTAAACTTCATAAAGCCGAACGGCTTGGTAGCTGCTGCATCGACTACTTCATGAATATCAATACCCATCGCACCATAAATTACTTTTAGCTCGTTCACCATGGCGATGTTAACTGACCTAAAGATGTTCTCAGTCAATTTAACCGCCTCGGCCGTCCGTGTATTGCTCACCGGCACGGTCTTAACGATTGCCGTTTCATACATAGCACAGGCGAGTCGGATAGCATCCTCACCGTGTCCACCAACTACTTTCGGAATGGCTGCGGTGTTAAAATTCTCGTTGCCCGGATCTTCACGCTCCGGGCTATAGGCTACATAAAAGTCCGTGCCGGATTTCAGTCCGCTCTTCTCCTCCAGAATCGGGATAATCAGATCCTCTGTAGTGCCGGGATAGGTTGTGGATTCAAGAATAACCAGATGGCCTTTTCTGAGGTTTTCCGCCACGGTTCGAGTGGTCTTCTCCACATAAGTCATATCGGGTTCACGGTGATGGTTCAGTGGCGTGGGTACGCACATCAGCAGAGCATCCGCCTCCTCCATTCGCGAAAAGTCTGTGGTAGCATCACAGATCGAGCTCTTGGAGAGTTTTTCCATCATTTCACTCCCAAGATGTTTGATGTAGGGCACACCATTTTTAATGCACTCCACTTTTTTCGGATCCACATCAAACCCCAGAACAGGCATTCCTTTTTCATGAAAGGTCCACATCAGTGGCAACCCAACATATCCAAGCCCAATAATTCCAACGGTAAACTCTCTCTTCTCAATTTTTTTCAGCAGTGGTTCTACAGACATCTTTTTCCGAATCTCAGTTAGTTAATTTTAAATAGTTTGAAGTGTCAACTCATTACCCAATGAGGCCTTCAGTTTCATCCCGCTGAAAATACAATGTTTTGGTACTGTGATGAAATAGAAAATTTTAAGGGACAGATTAGATTTGAGTCCTGAGTCCTGAGTCTTGAGTCCTGAGTCTTGAGTCTTGAGTCATGAGAGGGTTTCTATGTTACAGGTTGAAGGTTTGGGCGACCCTCGTCTGACATCTTTTCTACAATTACCAAAAGAGAACTGTCTTTCGGATGTCTGACGAGTTTTGATTTGTTGAAGGTTGCAAAGTTGTAGGTTTGGTCGGTACAATGTGGCCGGGTTGGACGGGGTGTGGAACTTGGTTCGTTACTTAAACCCGGCCGCTTACTATAAGCGAATGCGTCATCCTGCCTGTCCCGATGCAGTCAATCGGGAAATGAAGCGAAGTGGAATGAAGGATCTGAATCGAGCTCGGATTTTGGAAAAGACGGTTAGGTACGAGTTTTGGTTCCCTTCAACCTTCAACCTTTAACCAGTAACCAGCAACCAATCCCCATAACCCAAACCAGACGCTGCAAGGAGCTTCGCACGCTTGCAGGTCCAGTAACCAAAATCTCATTTCAATTCTCTTCTCCCCTTCTACGGAAAATCCTTTATTTTGCCTGCCATTCAGAATCATCAAAAGTATGCTAAACCCATTTGTCCAATTTCAGAAAGAGCTTATGTTGGCCAGATCATCAACTCCAAAGTTTTTTTTAAAGGAGTAGGTTGATGAAAGATCTCCTTTACAGCATCTCACTTAGAGCAGAGTTGCGCACCAAGATATTGATGCACAGGGTTTCGTGGATTTCTTACGATTTGAGGAATGACCGTTCCCTTCTCCGTAAAACCATTTGGTTGAATCAAGTCTCGGTTAAATCCGGCTCTCACTCTTTCACTCCTCTTTTTCTCATATTGGATGCCATATGTAACTCTTACCGAAAAGAGAACGATTCTGCTTACAGAAGCATTATTATTACGGGTTACCCCCGAACCGGAAAATCGATACTTGCCAGAGAGCTAGCTAAACAGCTAAACCATTTTGTTTTGAAGGCAGATCAACTGCGCAAGATCTACTGGCGGATTGAGGATGATATAAAGAGAAGAAAACTCCGGGAAGAGCTCTACTTTAAGGTTTCAAAAAACTATCCACACTTCCTCATCATTGAGGGTGACGATTTTATCTCCGAGAACAGGCATATCCGCTCAGAAGTGGAACCTGTAAACTTAGACCTGCTGCGAATACTGAACGATCAAACAACATTGGCCACTGCAGTGATCGGCAATAGCAGATGCTCCATTGATGAGAAAATTAAGTCTCTTAACTACTCAAGAGAAAAGGGTACCTGCTGGAGTCTGGAAGATCCAAAGTTCAAATCAGATAGAGGGATGAAACGCCTGGCCGTAATATCGATCGAGGGGAGCAAAAATCTTGCTGAGATGTCGGATGGGTACGGAATACCATATTTCGAAATTAATCCCACCCGATTTCGTGATGATATCAATAATACCGTTTCAGATATAATCACTGCGCTTCAGGAAGAAAAATAGTATCAGACTACCGGTTACGGTTACTTGAGTTCCAAACCTATGTACAACGCCCACACAGATCCTTCACTCCGTTCGCTTTACTCACAACGTTCAGGATGACGTTCTTGCTTTAATACAAAGGCGGCGTTTTAGTGGTGGTGCTATGCTGAGAACTTCTTACGCCGCGATGTGTAATGTCATTCAGGCGGCGCGGAAGATCATTCTCAAACCCGGATCGTCATGCGCCGCCGGTTTACCCCCGTCGTCCGGGTCATCCTGAGCGAAGGAGGCGGACAGTCTCGTGATTTAGGAAAACTTTATAAATCGCCTCCGAAGTCGAAGGATCTAATCGCCCCGGGCCTGCACCCTTCTCCCTTCCCAAAGGTATCGGACGAAAATACTAGGAGGATGATTATTCTATCACCTCCACAATAGCGTTGCCATGCCTTTAAGCAAAATTAGTGGCTCTTTTTCACCGATCAGAAGCGGTACTGCAGCCCAAACTGAACCTTCATGTTCTCCACATCCTTATCGGTAGGGTCATAGGAGGAGATTGATATACCTCTGCCAAATACCCCATACTCAAACCGGCCGTAGTTCATCAGCCGCGTCCAGGAGATATCCCCGGTCAAAATCCAGGATCCAAAGTCGTATAAAAAACGGGTGCCAAATGTCAGATCGGTTCGGTGCCTCCAGTAATCCCCCCACCCTGTTCCGACTCGCTCCCGGTTCTGAGTCCGGTCAAAATCAAAGTGGAAATGATTATTATCAGCCAGCCTCTGAAAATAGAGGCCAAATCGTCCGTTTTCAGAGTATCCATCAACCGCAAAAAACTGACTATTGGAACCGGGCCCTATCGCTGCACCCAAAACCTGTCCCCTGTTTGTATGACCCTGGCTGATCGTCTCATCCGAATAGATATGCTTTTGAGGCCTCACCTCCTGCAAACCGGATGGAGTCAGATTGGTGAACTCCGCCTGAAACCTGTACTTCCTTGCAAGAGGTGCATCGAAAAGCTTCTGAATACCAAAGCCATAACCGGCATGATGTCTTGCCGATGAGATCAAGTCTCTCGAATCCCATAAAACCCCGTCGCGAATAAACTCTCCATACAATTCAAAGCGACTTTCGGGCCAGACCCACCTGAAGTAGTAGGATCTCAGCTCATTTCGAACAGGAACTTCATCTCTGCCACCATATCTCTCTCTCAGCCTCTTGAGCTGGTATGGATCAAAAATATCAAAAATCATACTTCGGGTACTCTCTCTCTCATCCCTGATGCTGTGAAACGCGCGGGTATGGCCTATATGAAGGTTAGGAACCCACCTTGGAGAGTAGGTGATGTTAAATGCATTGAGAAATCGCCCCTCTTCTGCTGGATTTCCATCATACTCATCTACGTAGGGTGAGTCCTGAGGAAACCCAAGCATCCACCTGAACTCTACACTGCCAATATAGGGTAGTGTAAGCGGAGACCGGGTTCCCGCAAACCAGTGTGGAACCCCGGGGGCATTCCGGCTCATCATTAACGGGTACTGAATATTTCCGCCCCAGGTTAACGGTTCCGTACTGAAACCGGTCTCAATTGCCCTGTAGTGAAGTCGCACCGATGAGTAACCCCAGTCGGCAGTGTTGTAGGATTCCGGTCCGAACCGATAGGGCATGTCAATAATATCCCCGATTCCTTCTGCAACATAAAACGGGTCATCATCTCCGTTTCGGGGTATAAACCGGGGTTCGTTAAAATCGTTATTGCCATGACGAACCAGATGGGGCCTGAATGTAACGGTGAAATAGTCTGAGGTTATCCAGAAGCCACCCTGCAGCTCGAGGCTGGTTCCCCTTCCATACCATGCCGCTTCGTTATTGCCTCCGTAAGGCACCTGGCTGTTTGTGGTTGTCTGTATGAGCGGTGAAAAGAGTCCCGCCTCAAATCCGTAGGGTAATTCATACCGGCGGGTAGTGTAATCCCTGTATAGCCATGAACCGGTGCCATCTATCTCTTCCTGAAGATTGAGATAGATAGCGTTCCAAACCGGCCTGTTTGTAAGGGAGCTGCTCTCCGAACCGTAAATCAATTGCCATGTTCGAAGCTGCTCCTCCTGAATATCACCACCGGGCACCGTCTGGGCAAAAGCAGTAGATACTCCCTGAGTGAAAAGAAGAGAGAGCATCATAGCGGTAAAGGGTAATGCATTTGCAAAACCGGATCCCAGTAGTGTCCTGATCGTTTTAAAATGCATATCTCACCCCGAACTGAACTTGCAGGTTGGTAAGATCATTACGCTCATAATTACTGATGGTGATCCCTGATACATTACCTGCATCAAAGCGCCCGTAGTTGTAGGCCTTGGTCCATAGTACGCGGTAGTGAAGCATAACCGGGCCCGTTCGGTACTGCACCTCTCCTCCGAGGTTCAGATTGGCCCTGTGACGAAAGTAGTCCCCAAATTGACCAGGACCTCTGGTTGTTGTTCTGAAATGGTAGTTATCGTTCTCAATCAGTCTTTGGACGAGAAGTCCCCACTTCCAATTGCTACGGTATGCATCAATGGCAAGCAGCTGTGTGTTCGACCCGGGTCCGATAGCCGCTCCCAAAATCTGTCCCCGGTTAGTATGGCCGTGTGTGATCTCGCTATGCCCGTAGAAATAGGCCTGATGTCGCACCTGCTGCAGCTGCGACATCGTCAAGGTTGCAATCTCTGTGTTGATCAATAGCATATCGAGCCCTGATATGTTCATTCCCTTTTCGAAGCCAAGCGACCACCCTCCATTGTGATGGGGTTGATTGATGAAATCCCGAAGATCCCAGCTATGATCCCCTCGATAAAACTCACCATAAATTCTGGCTGAAGCTTCAGGCAAGAGCCACTCAAAATAGACGCTTGCGGTCTGATTTCTCTGCTGTCGCTCCTCCCTACGCCCTTGTGCATCGCGCAACTCCCTCTGTTCAAACGGGTCGAACATCACCGTAACGTTGTTCCAGTCGAAACCATCCTCTTCATACATATGGTAGACGCGAATCAGGCCGATTGTGAGGTTTCTTAAAAAGCCCGGGGAGTAGCTCAGGTTGAGGGCATTGGTAAATCGGGTTCTACCGCTATTTGAATGGTCATAGTAGTCAGATTCCTGCGGGTATCCCACCATCCAGCGAAACTGAATGTCACCGAATTTTGGTATTCTGAACCGTTCACGGGTTCCGATAAAGGCGTGTCTGAAACCGGGTGCATTGTGGCTCATCGTGAGAGGATAGTGGCGTGCCGGCCCCCACGTCTGCGGATCGTTGCTCACCCCGGCTTCAACTGAACGATAGTGCAGACGTATGGACGAGTGGCCAAGGTCAAGCGTAGAGAAGGGTTCATTACCGAATCGGTATGGGGCATCCATTCGGGTTCCGACCAAAGAGGTATATCGTGGGTCTCCCGAGGACGTACGGCGAAGATTCCGGGGGATGAGATAGTCCCTGTTCTGTTGATAGACAAGATGCGGATGAAAATCGATCGTCAGAAACCGGGACGTCAGATAGAGGCCTCCTGTAAACTCAACGTTGTGCCCCTTACCATACCATGCTGCCGCATTGTTTTCACTGAGTGGAAATCGGGTGTTGGTGGTTGTCTGCAGCAAAGAAGGGTGTACACCTGCTCTGAATCCAAACGGAAGTTCAAACGTCTGGCCGGACAGATCTCTGTTCCACCATGCATATTCATTTCCCGGTACGCCCTGAAGTTCCTTCTCATAGGTGTATCGGCTGAAAGGTCTGTTTACAGTAGTAACCGATTTGATCTCACCGGTCAGGATTCGAAGACGGAGCTGTTCATCCTCAACAGAGCCTGCCGGAATGGATTGGGCGTAAGAGAGCTCTGTTAGTTTGGGTGCTGACATTATAAGCCAGATTGCAGCAAACAACAGAACCGTTCGAGTAAATGGACGAAAAATACTGCTTATCATACGGTGTTAAATGTATAGGTTTAATATGATAAACAGTAGTTTTTAGAGAGAAACGGTATTGGACAAAACCCTGATGAGTATTTGTTTACGCCTCAACGGTTTCACGCTTTTCACGGCTCTTGGCAGAGTGCTCACTGTGCTGACGACGTCGCTGCATGGTGAGTTCGCGAATGGCTTCTCGACGTGCGAACCAAAGTTCGATATCCGGAAGTCCGACGGATTTGACCACATTTCGTTTGAAACCGTTGGTAGGAAGCATGGCAAATGTGGAGATCAATATCACTGCCAGAATGATGTTGTTGTTGAGTTGGGATAGCCCAATTGCAGCGAGACTGATAAAGATGGTAACCGCGTAGAGATAGAGAGTAGTCTGTTTCTGATTGAAACCGATCTCGAGCATTTGATGGTGTATATGATCTTTGCCTGGTGTAAAGGGTCCGTCGCCCCGGCTCATTCGTTTATAGAAAACGGTGAGGGTGTCGTAGAGCGGGATGGCGAGGAAAGCGACCGGCAGAACGGCAGCACCGTTACCGAAGATCGCCGTGAAGCCGACAGCTTCATGAAGCTGAACAAAGTTGACCGCCATGAAGGCGAGCAGAAAACCGACAACCAGTGAGCCGGTATCGCCCATAAAGATCCGGGCGGGATTAAAGTTGTGTACCAGGAAAGCGCCTAACGAAACAGCGGTGATAAGAGCCAACACGCCAAGACTGTGTGCCCCGGCCGCAAAAAAGCCGACTGCAAAGAAGAGTGAAGCGATTGCGCCAATTCCACCCGCCAAGCCATCGATGCCGTCGATCAGGTTATAGGCGTTCATAATCACAACAATGGTAAATAGGGTCAATGGAACTGCAATAGCCGGATGGAGCAGCGAAACGCCTAAAACTCCATTAAATCCACCAATAACTGCACCGCTACCGGCAATAATGAGGAGACCGGAAATCATTTCAACCGCAAGCTTCTTGTTGGCGGATAGCCCGATCATGTCATCCTTGAGGCCCGTGAAGAAGAGCATTACCAGGCCGGCTGATAGGTAGCCAAATCCTTCTACCCCGTCTGCAAAGCCGCTAACGGAGAAACCGATATAGATTCCGATGAAGAGTGCAACCCCTCCCAGTGAGGAGATATATCGCGTATGGATCTTCCGGTCACCATCCGGTTTGTCGTAGAGATCTTTTTTGTAGGCGATCCGGATCAGCAGCGGAATCAGGTAATATACTATACCAAATGCCGCGGCTGCCGCCAGTACAGCCTGAAGTATCGTTAACGTCATAACTACTCAGTCCCTCGAAATTTCATAAATCTTTCACTCTGCTTGTCTGGGGTCTATTCACAACCTTGCCGCATGTAATGCCAACTTAAGGTCTCGATACCGGCACACCATTCATCCGCAGATTTCAATTACAGCTACCATCTTACACGTAAGTTGCTAAACTACGGATTTAGATGTTATTTAGGAAATCGTTTTTTGTGATTCCATAACATCGATTTGAGACGGTGTCCCAAAGTATCCTATATACAAATCAAAAGTAGATGATACCTACCACTTCATTTTTTATCGGCATTGTGAAGTTCACCCTTAAATGATATCTGCACAGAATCACTAAATGGCAATTTTCAGATTACAGGATATTGAAGATTAAGACGATTTTTAGGTCGTGTATAAACAATTAACGTCTAAACCAGCCACGCTCTTTTGCGTGATCCCGAGTCGTCGGGACAACCAGCAACTTACAACCTTCAACCTTCAAAAGCCCCATCTCATCCATCATAAATCGGTTTACTTTTCTTACATCATAGAGATCTTCAGCCATTTGACGGCTTTTTTGGCCATATTTGAGTATGAGTGAAGGATCATTGATAAAGCGTTCCATGGCAGTGGCCAGTGCATTGGAATCCTGAACAGGTATAAGGAATCCATTTTCGCCTTCAACAACAGTTTCTCGGCAGCCTGGGTGATCCGTTGTGATAATCGGGCGACCAATTGCCATCGCCTCCAATGCGCTCCTGGGGGTCCCTT
>JAFIFA010000074.1 GCA_020832225.1 Balneolaceae bacterium | reverse complement strand
TAAAGATCGGGAGTATTTAACTGCAGGGAACACGGAGTAGGCGCGGTGAACGCAGCGTTGTCCAGTTCTTAAATCCTCTGCGTCCGCTGCGACTTCTCTGCGAACTCAGCGGTTAAAAATGGGAACGACATTGATTTCGGGTATTTAACCACAATGAGCGCAATGGTTGTACTAAGGACACGGTGTTCTTTTTTACACCTACTTTGTGTCCGTTGTGGTTAAAAACGGTTTTCCACAAAAAAAGCCCCTACCGGGTAGCAGGGGCTTTGATTTCGATCTCTTTATTAAGCTACCAAAAATTAGTAACGGTAGTGGTCTGGCTTGTATGGGCCTTCTTTTGGAACGCCGATATAGTCGGACTGCTCGTCAGAGAGTTCTTCCAGCTCTACACCGATCTTTTTTAGGTGAAGTCGCGCCACTTTCTCATCGAGATGCTTCGGCAGAACGTGTACTCCAACCTCAAACTCCTCGGTCCAAAGCGCGATCTGCGCCAGCGTCTGATTGGTAAAGCTGTTACTCATCACAAAGCTCGGATGCCCTGTTGCATTACCCAGGTTCATCAGACGTCCCTGTGAAAGCAGAACCAGCTCTTTACCGCTTTTCAGACGGAACAGATCTACCTGAGGTTTGATGTTCTCCTCTTCCGCATTGTTTTTGAGCCATTTCACATCAATTTCGTTGTCGAAGTGGCCGATGTTACCAACAATCGCCTTATCCTTCATCTGCTCAAAGTGCTCGCCGGTAAGAATATCCTTGTTACCTGTTGCGGTCACTACGATATCTGCCTCTTTCACGGCATCCGACATCTTCTTCACTTCGAAGCCATCCATGGCTGCCTGAAGTGCGCAGATCGGGTCGATTTCAGTAACGATAACACGTGCACCTGCGCCCTGCAGTGAAGCGGCAGAACCTTTACCAACATCACCATAACCAGCAACCACAGCCACTTTCCCAGCCATCATTACATCGGTGGCGCGACGAATCGCATCCACACAAGATTCGCGGCAGCCATACTTGTTATCAAACTTGGACTTGGTAACCGAGTCGTTCACGTTGATTGCCGGAATCGGCAGGGTACCTTTCTTCATCCGCTCATAGAGACGGAGCACACCGGTTGTGGTCTCTTCAGAGATTCCACGCACATCCTTGGCCAGTTCCGGATAGTTGTCCAGAACCATGTTGGTAAGGTCGCCGCCATCATCCAGAATCATATTGAGCGGCTTGCCATCTTCAAAGAAAATCGTCTGCTCGATACACCACTCATACTCCTCTTCGGTCATTCCCTTCCAGGCATATACCGGCACACCTGCCTTTGCAATAGCTGCAGCAGCGTGATCCTGTGTTGAATAGATGTTGCATGAAGACCACTGTACCTCTGCGCCGAGCTCAACCAGTGTTTCAATCAGTACAGCGGTTTGAATGGTCATGTGAAGGCAGCCTGCAATTCGGGCACCTTTCAGCGGCTTATCTTTTCCAAACTCTTCGCGAGTTGCAATAAGCCCGGGCATTTCAGCTTCAGCCAGGGCGATCTCCTGCCGGCCAAACTTCGCAAGGCCAATATCTTTTACTTTGTATGGCAGTTTTTCTACTTGTTGTTCCATTATATAGTCAGTTATAGAATTTCTTCTCTGTTCAGTGTTCTATTGTTATCGGTTGAAATGCGTTTCAGATCAAAAGTGTTCCTGAATCATCTCTTTTGTACGGTTATAGTCGCCTTCACGGCCATATGACCCCATCTCAATCTTTACAAAATTACCATCGGGATCTACAAATGCCTTGAACGGAATACCTTGTCCGCCAAGTCTGTTAAAGACTCCATGCTCATCGTAGAGCCAGTTGAAATCGTAATCGTGCTCTGCAGCAAAGGCACGCGCATCTTCAGGGCCTTCATTCATGCCAACTGTTACTGCCAGCACTTCAAACTGATCGGGGAACTCCTCACGGAGCTGATCAAGAGAGGGAAAAACCTGAAGGCAGGGTCCGCACCACGACTCCCAGAAGTCGATCATCACAAATTTGCCTTTAAAATCTTTCACGCTCACTTCGTTACCGTCGAGATCTGCAAATACAGCGTTCTCCACAATACTTTCATGTGAGCCGTCTTCCGATTCACCGCAGGCAGCCACGGCAAAAAGGAGAACCGGGATCATCAGGTATTTAAATCGTTTCATAGTTCCGGATTTAGCATTGTTGATAGTTTGTTAAAATAAGGGATTTTATTCAAAGATGCGGATTCCTCAGACTCATTATAACCCTTTTACGGACAACTCCGATCCACCTTTTCTTCACCTGAGTGCGATTAAATATTGTATCAATTGAAGTGAGTGGAGATCCTCTTCCATGTAAGTCTCGAAATCATAAACGCGCATTATTAAGATCTATGTTATTGCCACAGAGTTCATTGCTATTATCAGCGACTTTGCGATATTCCCTCTTCCAGTCTCTCCCACCCTGACTGCAGATCCTCCGGCATCAGTCCAACCGGAACCGGCGGGCTATCAATCAGCTCTTCCGCTTTTGCCCTATCCCCGTTTGTGAGATAGTGCTGAATAATCAGTATCGATGCTGAAACGGCCATGACGTCATTTCCGGAGGCGGTCTCACTGATAAACCTGAGCATATGCTCAATAGCATCCTCCTCTTCGCTACCCATTGCATAGTTCATGATGCCCGGCAATACCATTCGTGCGGCAAACCATTCCGGGTAGTCACCATAGGGTGTTGTCTCATACTCTTCAGTCAACCTTATCAGCCTCTCTGTGCACTCCTCTCCCGAATCACGATGGCATAGAAGCCCGTAATGCCCCAGTTTGGGAAAGGCCAGGTCGTCCTCATAATCCGGAACCCCTGATAGCTGATCGAGTGATTCGCGACTGTAGCTGAGCGCACGGTCGAAGGCTTCTGAATCATCTTCAAGCCGGTAGAGATTCCCATATATTGTCGAGAGGAACTGACTGGCCAAAAATTTAAACTCTCTCAGCTGATTTTCCGTAATGTCTGCTTCACCCTCTTCCAGAATCCGGAGGGCATCTTTCAGCTCTGTGCGCAATTCATGCAGCTTATCCAGGTCCCTTCTTACCCCGGCCATGCCAATCTCCAGTGTGAGGTCATCGCCGGCATCCAGCCAGGCCTCAAAGCGGTTCACATCTACGTTTATATAGTTTAACCTTGCATCGCCCTCAAGTTCAATGGCCGGAGCATCATCCTCCGTAACCTGGGCTATCGCTTCATTACTGTTGATCAAAGTAAAAGAGAACAGAAGAGTCAGAATTATGGAGGCTACTCTCATATCAGTATAAACTGGTGTATTGTCTTTCTTGCTACAGGAAATATGATGGCTGGACGGCGTATTTTCAAGCTTAACTTCATGTGAAAGACGCACTTCAAAGGCTTATATTGCCCGCTTTCAATCCTCAAACTGACCATGAACTACGATTACACAATTGCCGGGGCGGGCATCGTGGGGCTCTCCACCGCCTGGAAGCTTGCACTGGCCAAACCTAAGGCCCGCATCCAGGTATTGGAAAAAGAGCCTGGTGTTGCCGTTCATCAGACCGGCAGAAATTCGGGTGTAATTCACTCTGGTATCTACTACAAGCCCGGCAGCTACAGGGCGAAAAACTGCGTGGATGGACGCCATCAGCTTGTTGAATTCTGCAAGCGGTTTGAGGTTGCCCACGACATCTGCGGAAAGGTGATTGTTGCCACTGATGAAAATGAAGTCCACCGTCTTGAGGGGATCTATCAGCGCGGGCTAGAGAATAAAATTGAGGGCATTGAGATGATCGGTCCGGAGCGACTCAAAGAGATAGAGCCTCATGTAAAAGGGGTGGCTGCCATTCACGTTCCATGCGCCGGCATTGTCGATTTCGCTGGGGTTTGCCGGGTGATTGCGGATCAGCTCACCGAAATGGGACACTCCATACAGTTCAACAAAGAGATCAAGGCGGTGAATGTGCGCAATGGTGCGCTCAATATTGAGACCACAATGGACTCCCATCAAACCGGATTTTTCATCAACTGCACCGGTCTCCACAGTGATCGAGTAGCCAGAATGTGCGGATTAAAACCTCCGGTTCAGATCGTCCCTTTTCGCGGGGAGTACTATGAGCTGACTCCCCAATCGGAAAACCTGGTCAATGGATTGATCTATCCGGTTCCCAATCCCGAGTTCCCATTTCTGGGTGTCCACTTTACACGAATGGTTCTGGGCGGGGTTGAATGCGGACCAAATGCAGTTTTCGCCTTTAAGCGGGAGGGTTATTCTAAGACCTCTTTCGATCTCGGTGATACGATCGAAACATTCGATTTTCCCGGTTTTTGGAAACTTGCCGGGCGCCACTGGCGAATGGGTGTTGATGAGATCTACCGCTCCTTTTCGAAAAAAGGATTTCTGAAGAGCCTTCAGAAGCTGATTCCCTCCGTGGGGATTGATGATCTCAGGGAGTCGCCCGCGGGCGTTCGTGCCATGGCCCTAAAGCCGGATGGCGAAATTATGGACGACTTCTGTTTTCAGGTTGCAGACCGGCAGCTTCATGTACTCAACGCCCCGAGTCCGGCTGCCACTGCCGGATTGGCGATCGGGGATGAGGTAGTGAGGAGGGTGTTGGGTAGGTGATTTGGTGAGTGGGTGAGTGGGTGAGTGGGTTGAAGAGGCACAATCAGCCCAATTAAGCTGCACTTATTAGGGGTTGAATCGTACCCCTTTTCAGGCTAAACTACCATTTCTGCAGACGATGATGTTCAATTAACCTCTTTTTCTTTTGTCCTCTATTAAAACCGACTCCCTTACCCGACGACTCTACGCTACCGACGCTTCGATCTATGAAGAGATTCCCAAAGGTGTCTCCTTCCCAAAAAATGGCAGCGATATTCAGCAGCTGGTGCGCCGTGCTGCTAAGGAGGGATTCACCATCACCGCGAGAAGTGCCGGAACGAGTTTGGCTGGGCAGACCACCGGAGAGGGGGTGATTATGGATACATCGCGCCATATGACCCGCATTACCGCTATCAACAAGGAGGAGCACTATGCGAGGGTTGAACCGGGCGTAATTCGGGATACATTGAACCGTGAGGCGGCCAAGGTGGGCCTACAGTTTGGGCCCGACACCGCCACCACCAATCGCTGTATGCTGGGAGGGATGATCGGCAACAACTCCTGCGGATCGTTCTCCATCAAACACAAAACCACCCGCGAGCACCTTCTCGAATTAGAGACGGTTCTCAGCGATGGCTCTGCAGTCACTTTCAAACCACTCTCCCCCGCCGAACTGAAAAAGAAGTGTAAGCTGGATACTCTCGAGGGGGAGATCTACCGTGGCACACTTGATCTGCTTCAGAAGCATAAAGAGGAGATCATTGCGAACTATCCCCATCCGGAGATTATCCGAAGAAATACGGGTTACGCCCTCGACCGGCTCTGTGAGATGGACCCCATCACACCGGGCGGACGTCCTTTCAACCTTGCCGAACTTCTCTGCGGAAGTGAAGGAACCCTGGCGATGACCGTATCTGCCAAGCTGAATCTCTCCTCTCTTCCTAAAGAGAAGACGTTGGTGATTCCCCAGTTCAGCTCGCTCCATGAAGCGATGGTCGCCACCGTTGAGGCGGTGAAGTTTGAGCCTGCTGCTGTTGAGCTGGTTGACGATATCATCCTCAATGCAACCAAAGGCAACATTGAGCAGCGTAAGAACCGATTTTTTCTTGAAGGTGAACCGGCCTGTATTTTGATCATTCAGTTCGAGGGTGATGACCCCGCCGAAATTCATGAGCGAGCCCTCGCCCTTGCCAAGCGGCTCAATGAACTGAAACTGGGCTATACGCACCCTGTGCTTAACAATGATGATAAGATGAGGCGCGTCTGGGATCTCCGGAAAGCAGGTTTAGGACTGCTGATGGGGCTCGGAAGCGAAAGCCGCTCTCCTACCATTGTGGAGGATACTGCTGTAAGGGTTCAGGATCTGCCCGACTATGTGGCCGAATTCCGTGAAATCATGAGTCGCCATAATACCAACTGCGTCTTTTACGCCCATGCGTCGGTGGGCGAACTCCATCTTCGTCCGGTAATCGATACCACCAAGCCCGAAGGTGTGATCACCCTCAAGGCCATTGCACAGGAGGTGGCCGATCTGGTTAAGAAGTATCGCGGATCACTCTCCGGCGAGCACGGCGATGGCCGGGCGCGGGCACCCTACATTGAAACCGTTCTTGGCAAGGAGATGATGCCGCTGCTGCGACAGATGAAGGAGCTTTGGGATCCACACTATAGATTCAATCCGGGAAAGATTCTCGATCCCAAGCCGATCGATAGCGGACTCCGATTCTCTCCAGACTATCAAAAACCAGATGTGGATACCACCTTCCACTGGCGACCCTCCGGTGGTTTCGATGCCGCAATCGAACAGTGCAACGGTGCCGGCGTCTGCAGGAAACTGGCTGAAAGCGGGGGCACCATGTGTCCCTCCTACCACGCTACCCGCGAAGAGAGAGACAACACCCGAGGAAGAGCCAATCTCTTTCGGCAGCTCTTCTCAGGCAAACAGAAAGAGGCTTTTAAATCGGAAGAGCTTAAAGAGGCACTCGACCTCTGCCTGAGCTGCAAGGCGTGCAAGAGTGAATGTCCTGCCAATGTAGATATGGCAAAAATGAAGGCTGAGTTTATGAACGGCTGGCATCAGGCAAACGGAACCACTGCTGCGGAGCGCTTTTTTGGTCAGCCCGAAAAACTCTATCCGCTCGCTTCCGCGTTTGCTCCGGTCACCAACTTTGTGAATCGCCAGGGAGTTGTTAAGAAACTTTTTGAACGGGTTTTCGGAATCGACTTTCGACGCACTCTTCCTGAGTTTGCCGCCACCACCTTTTCAAAGTGGTACAAGCAGAATAGAGATGAGGTTTTCAAAGGAGATCGACCCGCGGTTGTTCTTCATGTTGATATCTTTACAAACTACCACGAACCGGAGATAGCGGTCTCGGCCTGTCGTGTTCTCAATTACCTTGGTTATGATGTAATACTGCCCGAAATCCGGCCAACCGGACGTCCTCAGATATCCAAGGGGTTGCTCGATGAGGCCAAAACGATCTGCAGGGAGAATCTTACCCACTATGAGCAGTATCTCGATAAGGGGCTATCGATAGTGGGACTCGAGCCGAGTGAGATCCTCACATTTCGGGATGAGTATCCCGACCTCTGTGATGAGAAAGAGCTTCCATTAGCTGAACGGCTCGCATCCTCCACTTTTCTGTGGGAGGAGTTTCTGACAACAGAGCTGGCTGGCTCGGAAAAGGACAAGATAGGTGATGGGCAGCCAGTGATCATTCACGGTCACTGTCACACCAAGGCACTTGCCGGTAACGATCCGCTGGTCTCCGCATTCAGGAGTCTGGGTTTTTCCCCTCAACTTTTGGAAACCGGCTGCTGCGGGATGGCGGGAAGCTTTGGGTATGAAAAAAAGAACTACGAAGTATCGATGGAGGTGGGTGAACAAGTGCTCTTCCCGATCCTCCGAAAACGGGAAAAGGAGGCCACCATCTGTGCTCCGGGTTTTTCATGCCGGCATCAGATTACCGATGGAACCGGACGAATGGCACAACACCCGGCGGTGATCATGGCAGGTTTCCTCCCCGGTTAAGCAGCGTACCTATTCGTCTGCTCTGGTGAATCGAAACTCCATTCCACCCTGCTTCAGCGTGAACTCCTCAAACAGGTCGTTCTCCTTTGGCTCAAATACCATCTCTAGTCCGGCCGCTGTAAATGAGAGTGTATGCTCATCATGCATGGTGGGTTCAAACGCACCTTGACCGGTTCCCTGAGCCATCAGCACTCCATCCTGAATAAAGAAGCGGATGTCGATCGGGAGTCCCTCCGAGCTGTAGTTACCAACATAGGCCCGAAGCTCCTGCTCCGACATTGAAATCGACTCTCTTTCCGTGAAGTCGGGAAATTCATACTCCTTGCCGTAGGCAATGGAGAGAAATCCGATCAGCATATCGTTGAAGTTGTAGTTCATGCCGTTCGAAAGAATCGCATAGCTGTATCCAGACTCCGGGAACCAGGCGGCAGAACTTGAAAAGCCATCTATGCCGCCGTTATGTCCGTAAGCATACTGATCATAAAACGGAAACCGGATTAAACCCAATCCAAAAACTTCCTGAAACTCGGTCATCTTTTCCAGTGACTCTTCAGAGATCAGATCTCCACTGAAAAGCGCCTTATAGAAACGGGCTGTCTCCTCAGCGGTAGATACGATTGCACCGGCCGCATGCGGAATCTCCATATTGGTTACCGAGGATGCCTGCCAGCGGCCTCCGCTGTAGGTAAACGAGTCGGTTTCACCATCAGCCCTGTTGATCTCCTGCCCACCCATACCTGTAGCCGTAAAACCGAGCGGTTCCGAAATCATCGATTTGAGGGCTTCACTGTAACTCATTCCCGTCGCCTCCTCAATAATGTAGCCAAGAAGCACAAACGCGGTATTGCTGTAGTTCATCCCCTCACCTGGCTCAAAGTCGGGTTCCAGTGTTTCAAACAGCTCAAGCATTTGATCGCGGCTTCGCTCCTCAGTGTAATACTCCATGTAGTCGGGGCGGTTGGTAAAATTGAAGAGCCCGGAAGTGTGGTTCAGCATCTGCCGAATCGTTATTCTGTCGGCGTTTGGCAGGTCAGAAAAGTAATCGGCAAGTTTGGTATCGAGCGTCAGGCTACCCTCCTCCTCCATCATCAGAATCATCGCTGCGGTGTAGCTTTTTGTGATGGATCCGATTCTATAGACAGACTCAGTAGAAGCCTCGGTCTGATCTTCATCTGTAAAACCGTAAGCCCGACTGAAGATCAAATCGTCATCTTTCATCAGCACAACCGATCCCATAAAGCGGTTATTCTCTTCAAGTCCGGAAAAGAACCGGTCCATTTTATCGATATCGACCGGATCAGTGGCTTGTGATAGTGCACCGCTTGCAGAAATGAGAAAGGAAAAAATAAGTAGCGAAAATAATTTTACCAGTTTCATAGCGCCCTTTTTAATTGGAGTTCTTTGATTTTCCTTCTGTTACGGAATAAGAGGGGCAACGGTTTCATGGGTGGAAATTTTTCAACTCACCCCCCCTCTCTACGAGGCGGTTCTACCCGCCTAAGCGGCGGCTGAACCACCTCGCATAGAGGGGGAACTTCAGAACTAAATCCATGCTAGTGCAAAGATCTTTATTTGCCCAAACTTCCACCAAGGAGCCCCCGCTTTGCGCTAAGCGCTTAGCGTTAAAACCCAACATTTTACCAAGGAGTCCCCCCTCTTTGCTAAGGGCGGGTTCAGAGAGGTGGACAGGGGGTGAGTTCAATCAATTCCTCAACTGATCTCCCACAAAAACCATCGTCTTCTCCAGGGCGGTTCTCCAGTACTCCCAGGTGTGACCGCCATCGCGGACCCGGAACTCAAATGGTACGCCGCGGGAATTGAGAATTGCGACCAGATTCATGTTCTCCTCCAGCAGAAAATCGTCGTCTCCGCAATCGATGAAGATGGCCGGCAGCGGTGCTTGCCGATTGGTAATCTCATCATCACTCATCGCCTTAAAGATCTCCTGAATGGAGTGCTCTTTATAGTTCTCCGGATAACCCTCTTCATTCTCCGGCCCCCATGTTTTCAGATTGAAATCGCGACTCCATTCCCCTCTCTCTTCACCTTCCTGAAGCGGTTCCACTTCCAGAAAGGCAGCGCTCATCGCATAAACCGCGCTAAACTTCTCTTTGTATTTCACCGCATGGTACATCGCACCATATCCACCCATCGACAGCCCTGCAATTAATCTCGAATTTCGATTGGCCATGATCCTGTATCGATCCTCAATCTCCGGCATAAACTCTTCATGGAAAAAATCTTCCCACTTGAACGATCCATCATAGTTGTTGATGTAAAAAGCGTCATAAAGTCCGTCGGGCATCACAATGATCACCTCCGGGGAATCTCCATTCAAGACGGCCTCTCCTGCAATACGCATCACCTCTCCCTTCACAACCCAGTCGGTATAATCGCCCGTCATCCCATGCATCAGATAAAGTACGGGGTAGTCGCGATCAGAGCGATCGTAGCTCTCGGGCAGCCAGACCGAATACCCCATCTCCCGATCGAGAATTTCACTGTTCATTACGGAGTCAGTATGTACCGATCCAACTTGTGACCAGGCTAATGATGAGGTAGTTAGTAAAATCAGTGTAAGAAGCAGAACGGTTCGGTTCAGCATATTTCAATCGGTTTTATGGTGTTTATATTAGTCCTTTGAACTATTTTGACATCAGGTCAGAGTATTTTGAATCAAAGAAATAGGGTCACAAATTTCACTATTTGCCCATTATAGTTATTTGCGTCCTCTCATGGGGAAATAAAAAAGGCCCGGAAACCCCGGGCCTTTTGACATGTCTCTTGAACCTTGAAATCTACACGTCAAACTCGATTCCCTGCGCAAGCGGCAGCTCATCACTCCAGTTGATGGTGTTGGTTTGACGGCGCATGTAGGCTTTCCAGGCGTCTGATCCCGACTCACGTCCGCCACCTGTCTCCTTCTCACCGCCGAACGCTCCGCCAATCTCCGCACCGCTTGTGCCGATGTTAACGTTGGCAATTCCGCAGTCTGATCCCCGGTGACTCAGGAAGTTCTCTGCTTCACGCATGTTCAGGGTAAAGATGGAGGAGCTGAGCCCCTGTCTCACGCCGTTGTGCATCGCAATCGCTTCATCAAGTTCACTATACTTCATCATATAGAGAATGGGCGCAAAGGTCTCATTCTGTACAATCTCATAGTGATTCTCCACTTCGCAGATGGCTGGCTTCACATAGTGTCCTTCAAGATTTTCGAGAACGTCACCTCCGCAAACCACTTTACCGCCCTCCTCTTTCACTTTTTTCAGGGCGGCCTGCATCATATCCACGGCATCCTGATCGATAAGCGGACCAACCAGTGTTTCGGGATCAAGGGGATCACCGATCTTAATGCTCTTGTAGATATTTGTGAGGCGCTCCTTCACTTCATCATAGACCGAGTCGTGAATTATGAGGCGTCGCGTGCTGGTGCAGCGCTGTCCGGCTGTTCCAACCGCGCCAAATACAACGGCTCGGATGGTCATCTCCAGATCGGCATCCTTACTGATAACGATCGCGTTGTTTCCACCCAGCTCAAGGATTGTTTTACCAAGGCGTGCCCCAACTGCCTGCGCCACTTTCTTGCCCATCGGGATCGATCCGGTTGCGGAGATTAACGGGATGCGCTCATCCTGCGTCATCCATTCGCCCGCTTCCCTTCCGCCGGTGATCATACAGAATACACCCTCCGGCAGATCGTTCTCCTTCAGCACTTCAGCAATAATGTTCTGAACGGCTACACCACAAACCGGAGTCTTCTCCGAGCCTTTCCCGATTACGGTATCACCGCAAACGGCCGCAATCATTGCATTCCAGCTGTAGACCGCAACAGGGAAGTTGAAGGCGGAGATTACGCCAACCGGTCCGAGCGGATGCCACTGCTCATACATCCGGTGCTCCGGACGCTCTGAGTGCATCGTGAGCCCGTAGAGCTGTCGTGAGAGGCCTACCGCAAAGTCGCAGATATCGATCATCTCCTGCACTTCACCGAGCCCCTCCTGGTAAATTTTGCCCATCTCATACGAAACAAGCTTGCCGAGCGGCTCCTTGTATTCACGCAGTTTGAGGCCAACCTGACGCACAATTTCACCCCTCTGAGGTGCCGGCATCATCCGCCAGGTTTCGAACGCTTCAGATGAAGCGGTAACAACTTTCTCATATTCGTCCTTGGTGGTTTCAAAAACCGAGGCGATTTCGGAACCATCCGACGGAGTATGGCTTGTTATGCTCTTTGCGCCTTTGCTTGTGAAGTGTTTTTGTCCGGTAGACGTGCCCGCATTCTCTTTTTCAATGCCGAGCGTTTTGAGGAAATCTTTCATAGCATGTTTTCTTTTTATCTTTCGTATTAGGATCGTTTCTTGGAATATATAGCGCATGTTAACGAAACCCAATCGGACTCTTCCATTTCAGTGAACTTATGAATATTAATCCTGCCTCCATCAATCAGGTAAAATCGTGGAAAAAACTTCAGCTCAGCAAGTATAGGAGGCGGGAGAGTCTCTTTCTCGCTGAGGGTTTGCGGTGCGTGGAGCAGATTATTGAGAATGGAGTAATAGCGATCGACGCCCTTCTCATTGATGATTCATTTTCTCTTCCTGCTGATTTTCCCGACAGTGATATACCCGCCTACTCTCTTTCTCCGAATGATTTTGCGGCTGTAACCGATACCGATACCCCACAAGGCATCGCTGCCGTCTGCCATACTCCGAAAGCATCCGATCTCAGCCACTTCATCGAAACCCGGTCGATCATTGCCGGATTTGACGCCATTCAGGATCCCGGCAATCTCGGAACGATGATCCGGACAGCCTCCTGGTTCGGCGCAGGCGGATTGCTTATCGGGAACGGTACGGTTGATCCATTTCATCCCAAGGTGGTGCGGAGTACGGCCGGGGCGACGGGAACCATCCCCTACATCAAAGGAGATCTTTCAGAGATGCTGACAGAGTTCAATAATTCCGGCAAAGAGATTTTTCTGCTCGATGGCGGTGAAACATCCGAGGCACTTCGAGGTTTCAATCCGGGAGAGGGGCGAATTCTGATAGCCGGAAATGAAGGGAACGGAGTTAGCCCTTCGCTATTTAAAGAGGGGCGTCGGGCAGTTAGAATTGACGGACACCCGGAACGGGTGGAGAGCCTTAACGCTGCTGTGGCTCTTAGTATTGGTCTATATCACCTTACGGGTATGTAAAATTTCAGTTTAGCCCATAGTTCCTGCTCGACATTCCTCAAGAACCTGTTATCTTTCGTTAGCTTATAAATTCATTCGGAGACCTATGAAACTCTTTCTAAAAATTGCCGCTGGTTTTCTCATTTTCATGATTGTTCTGATAATCGGACTCAATCTCTATTTCACAGATGAGCGGTTAAAGAATATGATTCTTCCTGAAGTTCGCGAACTGACAGGCAGTGAGGTAACTGTGGAGAGGATGTCCCTCACCTTCTTCCGCACCTTCCCCCGTTTTGGAGTAGAACTTGATGAGCTGAATATGCCTGATCCTGACGGAGAGCCGGTACTCTCTGTTGAAGAGCTTTTGGTATCCGTGGAATTGAGACCTCTTTTCAGGAATGAGCTCGCCATATCGCGCCTCGATATTACCCGCCCTCTGATGAACTATGTGGTTTATGAGGACTCAACCACCAATATCGATTTTCTCCTCGAGCTGGCTGAAGATGAACCGGAGGAGGTGGAAGATGGCTTTGACATCACCATTCCCCGCTTTACCGTTCGTGGTGCCGGACTCGCATACCTCGACCAGACCTCCGACACACAAATTGACCTGGCCGATCTGGATGCCGATATCTCCCTGAGATTTGCTGACCTGATTGAGACAACCATCGATGCAAGGCTCGGCTCCCTCAGCATGCGGGCCGGCGACACTCAGTATCTGGAAAACCTGAGCCTGAGCCTCGTTCAAACATCCACCATCGATATGGAGAACGAGATTGTCACTCTTGAAGAGGGCACCTTCTCAATTCGGGGCCTGGCGCTGGACCTCACCGGAACCATCGCACCCTGGAGTGCCGACGAACCAGAGGTCGACCTGCAGTTCGCCTCCAGTTCCGACAATTTTGGTGAACTGCTTCGGCTTGCTCCCCCGGAGTTTGATGATATGCTTGCAGGATTGGAAACCAGAGGCTCACTCCGACTTGAGGGATCCGTGGCAGGACGTATCAGCGAAAATGAACTGCCCCGGTTCGACCTGATCATTGATGTACAGGATGGCTATTTGCAGAACCCCGACCTTCCCGACGCCATTGAAGATATCTTCATTCAGGTTGAGGTGAACAATGATCTGGCCACCATCCGCGAATTTCGCGCCCGTGCTGCAGACAATACGGTTACCGCAACCGGCACCCTGGAACGTCCGCTTGAGGATGACGCCACGTTCTCCATCGAGTTGGATGGTGATGTTGATCTCGCCACGGTGAGCCGCTTCTACCCAATTGGCGATTTTGGCATTGAAGATCTGGCCGGAGTTCTGCAGGCGAATGCCACCGCGAATGGCCGGATCGACATGCCCGAAGATGCAACCTTTTCAGGAACCTTCATCCTGAGTGAAGGGCTGCTTCAGTATGCTGATGTGCCCCGTCCTATTGAAGATATAAATGCACGAATTGACGCCAATCAGGACCGAATCAGAATTGAAGAGTCTGGCTTTCGGGCTGCATCCAACAGGCTAACGATGTCGGGGTCCGTGCTTCGTCCGCTGGATGAGGATCAGCGTGAAATCGATCTCTCAGCTAACATAAATTTCGATCTTGCATCCATCAAAGAGTTTTATCCGATCGACGAAGACACCCTCGAGATGCGTGGCCAGCTGGAAGCGCGAATCGCACTACGCGGACAGCCCGACCCGGATCAGATCGAGAACCTTCTGCAGCAGAGCACGATTGAGCTTCTCGACGGCTATCTGGCCCACCGAATGGTGGCACGTCCGCTCGAGGATATCACCCTTCGGGCTGAAGCCACCGGTACACGTCTCAACATCAGCGAAGGGCGTTTCAGAACCGGAGAGAACAACCTCTCGATGAATGGCAGCATTACCCGCTATTTAAGCGACGATCCGGAATTTGACCTCAACTTTGATGGTAACGCTGTTCTTGGCGACATAGCCACCTACTACTCCCTTGAACCCTGGATTCAGGAGCTCTCCGGTGATGCCGTGATGAGCCTCAATGCCAGGGGACCAGCCGGTGATCCGACTCAGATCGCCCTGAATGGCTCACTTGAAGTAAGTAACGTAAGCGCCCGAGGCGACTCCATTCCGCTTCCTGTTACCGAACTGAACGGGAAATTGAGCATCAATCCGGAGGAGATGACGCTGGAGAATTTCACCATGAAGTACGGCTCATCCGATATCAACCTGGAAGGACGCCTTCAGCGCTACCTCGGCTTTCTTGAGGAGGAGCATGAGTCTGAAGAGACCATGCCCAGAATTACGGGAAGCTATCACAGTGCACTTCTCAACATGGATGAGATGATCGACTGGGATGAAGAAGCCGATGAGGATCCGCTGCCGATCAACCTGCCCAATCTCACAGGATCTGTGGATGCCCGAATAGATCAGTTAATTATCTTTGATCTCTCCGTAACCGATATTTCAGGAAGAGGCCGCATCACACCTAATCAGATCATCATGGATGAGGCAGTGGCGAGTATGTATGAAGGGAAGGCAGAAGGCCGTATGGAGTGGAATGTGCCCGATCCGTTGCGAACAAACCTACGCTTCGTGGGTTCTCTCACCGATCTGCGGGCTGAAACCTTCTTTGAGGAAACAGGATTTCTCGGAACCGACCGAAGTTTCTATCAGTACGTTTCCGGTGGTTTCAGTGCCGATATTGATTACTACACCGAGATGGACGAAACGGTAACGCCCGATATTGAAACAACCGTTGCTACCGGCTCATTCGGTATGACCAGAGCAAATATGAGCGGTCATCCGATTCAGATGCGAATTGCATCATTTCTGCGCGCCAGTGAACTGGAGAGCGTGAACCTCGATGAGTGGGCCGCTACGTTTGAGATCGAAAACTCCGTTTTAACTATGAATGATCTCCGACTTACAAGTGACAACATCGGTATTGAGCTCGATGGAACTCAGCATCTTGTAAACAACGAGATCAGTTATACCGCCACACTCTTGCTTCCCGAACGATTTAAAAGCGGGATTGCATCGGTCATCTCCAGCCAGGCGGCCGAAGCACTTCAACGGGATGACGGTACATTGGCAGTGCCTATCCGCATCACCGGAACCTCCGACAATCCAACCGTTCGCCCCGACACAAGCGTGATCGAGGATGTGATCCGCGACCGAGTTCGTGATGGTGCAAGCGATGCGATCCGAAGGCTGTTTAGGAGTAATTGATCCCAGGTGAGATGGAAAACGGTAGACGTGAGACGTATTGGCTTGAGTCAAACCGTTTCACGTCTGCCGTCTCACCTCTCACGTCTTTATAAAATTCACAGCACCTTCACCTCCTCTTTTGTATTTTGGGGCTGTTTTAGAATTCAAAACCATCTATGGACTCCAGCAATCACTTTACATGGGATGCCGATCCCATCATCTTTACCCTGCCTGAATTTGACCTGCCGGTACCAATCTCCATCTGGGGACTCGTTCTGGGAGCAATCTTGATCTATTTCGGCTATCAGAAGCTGAAACCGAAACCACTTAGAAAGAAAAAACCGGCACCCGAACCGGAGTTCTGGAAAGTTGCCCTGATGAGTGTTGGTGCGCTGGTGGTTGCACAGATTCCGTTTCTCTTTATCAGCTCTCCCTCATTCGAGACGTTTGGAGGATTTGAACCACGCTGGTATGGGTTGATGTTTGCCATGGCCTTTATCTCGGGATATATGATCACAGGTAAAACTTTCCATGATGCCGGTCGCTCACAGGAGGATCTGGACCGCCTTCTGATCTATGTGCTCATAGCAACCATCGTTGGTGCACGTCTTGGTCACGTTTTCTTCTATGAGGCAGAGTTCTACCTGCGAAATATTCACCTGATTCCTCAGGTTTGGACCGGAGGCCTTGCGAGCCACGGAGCCGCAATCGGGATCATCATAGCGATGTATCTCTATGCAAAAAAGACGCACGGCGTCACCTTTATGTGGGTAGCAGACCGCGTGGTTCCGGGAGTGGCAATCGGTGGAATGTTTATTCGGATTGGCAACTTCTTCAACTCTGAGATTATTGGACAACCAACCGACTCCATGTTTGGTATCATTTTCGAGCGGATCGACATGGTTCCGCGCCACCCATCAATGCTTTACGAATCCTTTTCCACCCTGATTGTGCTCTCAGCACTGATCTGGATCTACAAAAAGTATGAGAACAATCCACCGCAGGGCTCTCTATTCGGCACCTTCCTTGTGCTGCTCTTTACCGGTCGTTTTCTGATTGAGTTCACCAAAGAGACACAGGCCGATTTCCTCCTCGGTGCCACACTCGATATGGGACAGCTTTTGAGTGTACCGTTTGTTCTGGTAGGAATCTGGCTACTCTGGAAGAAAGTGAACTGGAGTAAAGCGGGTGCGCCGATGAAATAGAGGTGAGACGGAAGACGTGAGATGTGAGACAGATGTTCGCTTTTGGAAGTTAGACCTGCCGGCGTGCGAAGTTCCCGGCAGCGTCGGTTTATCGATTGAACTGTTGAACTGTTGAACTGTTGAACTGAAATTAAGAGGGCAAGGCTGAAGCTCAAAGCTCAAAGCTCAAAGCTCAAAGCTCAAAGCTCAAAGGGAAGTTAATCAATACGTTAGACCTCAAAGTCACTCTTCAGTAAATTATCCACAAAATAAATAACCTCCGGCAGCTTTCGCCATCGGAGGTTTTTTGGATAAATATTGGACATGAAATGAGAAGACGATCATCTATCAACCAACATCTTAGATATGAGCTGTGTAATAAAACCTCACGACTCATGACTCATGACTCACGTCTAAATGTGTCTACGTCTCACTTCTGCCTTTTCACCTTTTACTTTTCACTCAAATTAAAACTGAAACTGAAAGTTAAACGCCGCCCCATACTGGTCGCTTTCATCTTCAAAAATATCAGCAATCAGGTTTACCTGAAACTGGATGTAGCGAACCGGGTAGTGGTTCCATCCAAGTATGATTCGATTTGAGGCTTCATCCTGAAGGTCAAAGCCAAGGCGGTCCCACCTCACAAGAAGTTCACTCCTTTCGGTGATTTTGTTACCAACCGTTGCATAGAATCCGGTAATGGTCTCATCTTCACCTACACCTGCAACTTCAAATGTAGTCTCCAGGAATTCGGCTGTACCAAAGAAAGAGTCGCTGTCATACTCTACAAAAGCACCGTAGAGAAGTCGGTCGCCGGCGGATGCAATGCCTGTATTTCCTACATTGAACCCTTCTGTCTGATCAAGTGCGAAGTTGCCACCAAAATCCCATGAGCTGCTGTTCTGCTCAACAGTGTAGCCAACCCGGGCTGTATAGAGAAATCTGCCATCATTCACACGGCTGCGGCCCGTGCCGTTATAGACACCAAGTCGATAGTTCAGGTCACCTGAGTTACCCAATGCCGTTACACCGATTTCGCGAGTGTTCATCATCGCACCTACCTGTCGGGCACGGCTGATGAAGTCGGTGTTGCCCGGTCCGGGATCGAGATCACGACTTAGAAACGGTTTGAAAAGTCCGGTCACAATGCGGAACTGATCAGAAAAAATGTAGCCCACCTGAGCATCTATTACTGCCGGGCTATTTCTGTACTCGAGCTGCAATCTATAGGTAAAGTTACTCTCCAGCTGTCCCCTGAAGTCCAGACGGGTCGCGCCCAGATCAAAGTTTCGGCCACCTAGAAAGTTATCATCGCTATCAAAAGAGAAGTTGGCAATGGACTGAAGAAGCAATCCTACCTGCAATCTTTCCGTTTTAAGCCTCTCTTCAAGGTCATCTGAGGAGACGTCCTGCCCTTTCAATGGTTGTGCAAGCAGCAGAGCCATAAGTAAAGCCGCTAATATTGGGGTAATCGTATTTTTTGTCATCTGAAATAAGTCTGATTTTAAAGTTTGCCCGTTTAAGTTTCAGGCATAGAAATAACGGTATTTTAGGACTCCGTTTTGGATAAAAACAGATCTGTACCAACACCATTCCAATGTTGCACAATTGATTTACTGTAGTTAACCGTTTACGGACCCTCACCGGTGCAGTACTCTGCATTTGAAATAGTGTTCCATTCTCATCCCGATTTCCAAATGCCTGCAGGTCAACTCTCTTATCGGAATGGAAAGAAGTTTTCTTAAAGAGACCAATATGCAGCAATACCTTAGACCCTGAATATATTGTTGGAATCACAGCTTATTTCTTAGTTTAGCTGAAACTGAAATCGAGGCATTAATTTCATCATCAGGCACCTTCCAATATGGCCCACGATCACTCTCATGGCCCTGAACAGGTCTGGTTTACAGCTATTTGCGCTGTTACTCTAATAGCCGGAGCTCTCGCAGAATTCACATCCATTCTGCCGGGTTCGATCGCCATACCATTTTATATCGTCTCATATATTAGCGGTGGTTACCACGGGTTAAAAGATACCCTCCATCACATGCGCCATGGTGAACTAAATATTCACTTTTTGATGATCGCCGCGGCAATAGGCGCTGCTGTGATCGGTCAGTGGGCAGAGGGAGCTATTCTACTGTTGTTGTTCTCAATCAGCGGCTCTCTGGAGAGCTTTGCGTTGGATAAGAGTCGCAATGCGATCCACTCGATCCTCAAGCTTCGGCCGAGCGAGGCTCTTCTTAAATCAGCCGATGGAAGCGAACAGAAAGTAGCCGTTGAGGATCTGCAACCCGGAGATGTGGTAATTGTAAAACCGGGTGAGCATATTCCGATTGATGGCTTGATCCGAAAAGGCAGGACTTCCATAGACCAGTCTGCCATCACGGGCGAGAGCGTACCCGTTCCGAAAGATCCGGGCGATGAAGTGTTTGCTGCCACCTTAAATGAAAATGGCGTTATTGAAATTGAAGCAACCAGAACTGTTCAGGACACAACCCTGGCAAAAATTATCTCCCTGGTAGAGAGCGCACAGAAAAACAGAGCCAAAACCCAGCGATTTCTCGACTCTTTTGAGCCAAAATATGCATGGGTAGTCGTTATAGCAGTTATCTTTCTGATCTTTATACCCTGGCTCATTTTGGGGCACGAGTTAGACTCCACCTTCTACCGCGCCATGACCGTTCTGGTAGTTGCCTCTCCCTG
>JAFIFA010000072.1 GCA_020832225.1 Balneolaceae bacterium | reverse complement strand
GCGCGGGCAATGGTTAGGTCTGGATCAGGGCGGTGACTTTGAACCAAACGTTTCAGCTGGTAAACAACTTCGCTGTTAATACTTCTATGATGTAGTTCGGCCTGTTTTTTTAGCTTTTCATATACATCATCAGGGATGTCTCGAATTGTTATGCTGGTAGACATTACTGTGTAGTTGCGTTATAGTTCTACTATAAAACTAACTAAGGGGATGGAATGTTGCAATGGCATGTAAGTCAGAGTGTGGTGGTATAACCTAACATTCTATAGTGAACTTTCAGTTTGCCGCCCATTTACAAGTAATCAGAAATGGTTATTTCCGACTCCGAACGTCCAACTCCCGATCCAGCTCTATCGCATCCATGCCAATTCCGGGTGATTCGGTTGCTTCAGGGTGCACATATCTCAAATCCCGAATGATCACTCTCCAACCATCGCTCAACTCCTGAACTTCGTAGTGCGGAAAGCGGATCCAGTTCATAAGCCCCTGCACATCGGGTGATTGCAGCGCGGCCTCCACAATTTCGTCAGGCGGCTCAATTGGGATCGGCTCCTCAAGGAGTTCGTAACTTTCAGGCTTTACCCAGCTGCCTCGAAACAGGTAGTAGTGGGTCTCTGAGGCTGCAATTCCGGTTCGGGCCAATGGCTGAGCCGGCAACGGATTGGACATAATATCTATAACCTCAATTCCCTGATCAGCCAAAAATGCGCGGGCATGGTGTACGTTCATTCTCGAGCCGGTATACATAAACACAGTATAGAGAACAGCCGCTGTAAGCAGGGTGAGCGCCAGCGGCTGCAGGGAGTTTTGGAAACGGCCCGACCATCTTGCAGCCGCAATAAAGAAGATACCAACTCCCCACACGAATTTTGCGGCGAGCGGGATCTCAGCTGTGGTAACCAGTGCGGTTAGCGCACTACCCAATACAATCCATCCGGCAACTCCGAGTTTCGATTTCGATCGTGCAAGCACCACTCCGGCGCCGGTCAATAGCCAGAACCAGGGATCTACAATGAAAAGTGTGTCGCCATAGAACCAGGTGTCGTTGAAGGGCATCAGCAGACGAACACCATACGTGTTGAGCCAGTCGAGAAGTGGGTGGCTCCATACCCCGATAAAGGAGATCGCCAGAAGCCATTCCGGATGTAGCGGCGGTCCCTTCTGGTCACTCTTTCTTCTCTGCAGCAGCCGATCGATACCCATCATCGCCCCGGCCAGCAGAAAGGGCCAGATCATCAATGCAAGAATGCCATGGGTCCACCCACGTCGAAACTGAAGTGCATAATCGGAGCTGACCAGCATCGCCAGACCGTCGATGTCGGGCAGGTTGGCGCCAATGACCAGTGTGGTGGTGGCCAGCGCAGTTTTGCGCTTGAGTCCCGCTTCTGCAAGAGTGGCACCGAAAAGTGTATGTGCAATTGGATCCATTTAGGGGTGTTTTTGAATAGTCCGGTTCCGTTGTGATGACATATTTAAAATGGCTCGTGATGATCGCAACATTCAAGCAACTTCTGCTGTTCCTGCACCGCTCAATAATTGCCCTTGTTCAAATGAAGCCGGCAACAATGTTGATGGCAACTTACTGCTAAACAATGAAATGGTAATCCCTGAAATAATCAAAGAGTTGCATAGGTTTAGTCAGTTTCATTTTTTAGTAGAAATACTAATGAAGCCGTTTTCTATGACTTGGTCTCTGTTGAGCCGTCAAATTGTGATGTTCTCTGTCCTTACACTTTTAATTGGTGCATGTGCTTCAGAACAGGAGGCGGACCACCCGGAGCCAATGGGTGAGGAAATTGAATCGGAGGAGGGAATTGAATCACATCCGCAATCGGATCTGGTTCCTCATGCCGATGTTCGGCCTGAACAGCCTGAGGTTCACTCACTGGCAGAGATTGAAAGTGAACTACCTGAAACCATCCTGATGGTGGCCGATCTGATCGATGCAGATTCTTACAATGGCAGAGAGATCGATCTGCTCTATCGCAATTTACGGAACTTGAATGCCGCTTCACTCGACTCCGGTCGGCTGCTCTTTATGGAGAACCACGTCAATCGTTTTGTAATATATGACGTGGAATCAGAAGAAGTGACGGAGCTGGCTGAGGAGGGACGAGGCCCTGATGATCTGATGTTTACCCGCGAGATGCAGCTCGAAAATGATGTTGCGTGGATTTCGATGCAGGGATTTCGTGTATCAGGATTCGACTGTAGCGGGGAGAGCTGTGAGTATGACCGAACCATCCCAACACAAACCAACAACTATTCCGTGGCAGTTGATGGAGATGAGCTGACCATACTTGGGCTTCCGCCATTTGGATTTGAGGATTCGCCGGGTCCGGATGAAACAATCAGCCAATACATTCTTCACCGCTACAGTTCTGATGGGGACTCTCTGGGGATGTACAGCCCGGTATACCAGCATCTCAATCCGTTGGTTAGAGAGATGATGAGTGCGGAAGGAATAGTACGGCACGATGGTGAAAATGGCCGCACAATTTTGATATCTAAAAGGCTTCCGTTTATCTATCTCTATGATGATGAGGAGCTGGTTGCAAAATATCGTATACCGAATTTTATCCAGGGGTATTATGATCAGCGGGAAGGTGAAAATATGCCGGAAGGGCAAGTGATCGGCTACGAACGCCGTGAACTGGAAAAGAGCCGTATCCATTATGGAGAAGTAGTTGATGACCGATGGTTGGTTCTCTCTTTTACAACCACAACCGATATTGAGGGAGCAGATATGAGCAAGCCGGGCTCAATTCCCGAAAGCTTCAACTTGCACTCCAAGTGGTATGTGATGGATCTGGCAACAGACCAGCTCTACAAAATCGGGAGGGAAGATGTCAGTGAAAACCGCGAGGAGAGACACTACTATATAACGAGGCATGGCGTCGTTTTGGCAAAAGAGACCGGAGCTGTCTGGTTTCCGGTTTAGCCAAAAATCAAGGTTGTCAGATCTTTTTGATGCTGACCTTATCCCCAACCCGGAACGTCCCCTCTTTATGAACAGAGGCGTAGACGCTGAAGCAGCCATCCATCTTCTCAACAACGCTTTTCAGGATGTCCGGATTTTTTCGGGCGCTTTTGGGATTGAGATTCACAATACTGCACCGCTTTGCCGGATAGTTGATGTGGAGAACGGCGGAGTCGGGACGGTCGCCAAAGGTGATGAGATGATCGAGCCACTTCTGTTCCGGGAAGTGATCATCGGAGTCTGTATCCAGGATAATATTGGGGCGAAATCTTGCGGGATCGACACTCTGGCCGGTCTCCTCTTCAAGCGTACGGATTGCGTTTTTTGTGATGATGGAGACGGGCATGCAGTCATGCGTTCCCCTGCCGATTTGGATCAGCCGTGCAGGCCGGTCATACTTCTTCAGCAGCTCATCTTTAAGCTTGTCGCTCTTTAGAGGCAGGCGCTCTCCCGTCGGGGTCTCGATTGTGAAGTTCTGACCTTCCTGCCTTCCGTGGGAGATATCGGGCACGGGGCGAAAAAGCACCATTTCTGGTATCTGGCGAGCGGTGAGCCATGGAAAGTCGCTGTCGGTATCGGTGTGGATGAAGGCAAACTTGCGATCCCCCTTTAGTCCGTTCCAGCTACAGGCTGAGTGTTTCAGCGAGATACCCTGCATCGATTTTACAGGATAGATGTGGAGGCCGGAAAGAGTAATATTCTGGTTCATAGGGTTATCCTCTCTTTTCTGAAGGACGTTTATAGGGTGTCAGTTCCGACTCAATCTTTTCACGGCGTGGCTCCTGCCAGTCCGGAAGCTTCAGGGAGGTGCCGAGTTGATCGACCTCCTCATCCACGAGAAAACCGGGGCCTTCGGTTGCGATTTCAAAGACCACATCGCCGGGAATACGGAAATAGATCGATTTGAAATATTTTCGGTCCTTAACCTCAGTCACGTCGATTCCGTACCGTTTTTTGATCTCTTTTTTGATGTTGAGGGAGTCGTCTACAGAGGGAACTCTGTGCGCCACGTGGTGAACCGTACCGAGCCCATTTACGCCTTTCGGCAGATCCTTTCCATCGAGTACCACGATAGAGTTTCCGGCTCCCTTTTCAGAGGCCTCCATAAGGGTTCGTTTTTCGTCCGTATCTGAAACCTCGTAACCCAGAAACTCAAGAAAAGGGATGCTCTCGTCTGGCCTACTCACTGCAATCGTAACGTGGTGAATGCCCGGAATGGCGGTCTCTATGGAGAGCCCTTCTGCAATCCACACCGGCTCACGTTGATCTTCTCCATCCTCAAGAAGTGAAAGTTTGAGGCCTGATGGATCTTCGAACGTGATAAATTGGCGTCTAAATCGCTCCTCACTTTCGAATTGTATTTGATGGTTCTTGAGCCTCTTTTTCCAGAAACCGAGAGATCCTTTCGGTATGGTAAATGCCGTTTCGTAAACCTGTCCGTTGCCGATTACGCCCTCTCTGACGCCCTGATCGCCATAGGGGAAGGTGGTAAAAATGGTGGAGGGTGAACCGATCTCATTGCCGTAGTAGAAGTGGTAGACCTTCTCATTGTCAAAATTGACCGTCTCTTTTACCAGCCTCTGTCCCAGAAGTTCGGTGTAGAAATCGACATCCTCCTGGGCTCTGTTTACGGTGGCGCTTACGTGGTGCAGGCCTTTTACGGTTCCTCTGAAATTCATCTGTGTTCCTGTGGATAAGGGTATCTGTTCAGCTTCGTAACACTTTTTGAGCGAAGACGTTCATCATTTTCGCCTCCGGTTCTCTTATGCGGGCATGGAGTTAACGGTCACCCCAGGGTGGTGTTGGGAACCGCGCCTCCGACTCTGCCAGCTCATCCGGCCAAACGATCACCTTTTCGCCATCCTGCCACTGTATGAAGAGACCCGAGTTGGCGATCTGATATCCCCGTTCATCAACGGTATAGCTACCGAAAATGGTTTCGGTTTCCAGCTCGAGAAGCTCCCTGCGAAGTGCATCGGGATCGAGTGAACCCGCCTTTTCAATCGCCTCCATAAAGATCATGCAGCTTCCGTAGCCGCCGGCAGCATGAAAGCTGGGCTCCATGCCAAATCGCTCGCGGTAGCTCTCCACAAACTCATCAATGCCGTCAATCGGCAGACCCGGCTCCCAGGCGGAGAGGCCGTAGGTGAACTCGGCATCCTCACCCAACGCCTCCTGATATTGCGATACCGCTCCCGACGTGCCAAACATCTGTACGTTCACATCCATCTCCTTCATCTGTTCCGTCATCCGGATGAAGTCATCGAGAGGAGAGGCGGCCATGGCGAGAACCTCCACGTCGTTCTACTCTACACGGGCTAGCAGATCAGAAAAGTCTTCGGTGCCGGTTTCATACGCTTCGTGGAAGATAAGCTCCATTCCCTTTTCGCGGGCAAGCTCAGCCGCGCCTGCTCCGGCCGCCCGTGGAAAGAGCTCATCCTGCTCTATAATGGCCACTTTGGTGAGTCCACGCTCATCAGCCATCTCAATCAGCCCTGCCAAAAAGAGTTCGGCGGGTGGAAGTACCATAAAGAGATATTCTCGCCCCTGCTCCCAGATGGAGGTTGTGGCGGCGAGTGGAGAGATCTGCACCATGCGGTGGCGCTCGGTAACAGGGGCCACAGCTTCGGTGAGGGTTGACCCATAGGGGCCCATCACGGCATCGACCCGGTCTTCGGTAATGAGGCGTTCGTAGAGATTAACGGCGCGGTCGGTGTCGGATTCATCATCGTAAATCAGAAATTCAATATCCCGGCCAAGTACACCGCCTCTATCATTCACATGCTCCTCACAGAGCAAGTAGCCGTTTTGGGCAGCTACTCCCTGTGTGTTGTAGGCTCCGGTTTGAGACATGGTGGCGCCAATCTTGATGGGGGAGTCGTTCAGGTATATGAAGTAGAACAGGAATGCCAGAAAGAACAGGGTGAAAATGAGAAAGGGAAACAATCGGTTGTTCTTCATGTGAAGTCTGGTTTCTGTTTAAAAAATTGATCTATTGAGTGATAGGAATCTGAATGTATAAAAAACTGAGGTTAAATGAACTGATGTCACGTTTCAGCCTAATTTACAACCCGGCAGGGGGTTTGCTAATCGTGTGAAAAACTCGTTTTGACATAAAGTATTTCCTATCTTAAAAGCTATATCTGAAACAGAATCCGGCAAATTGGGACAATATAAAAGACATATTGGGTTGATCCTGCTGATAGCTTTTGCGGGCTCTATGACCGCAGAATCGGCATTGGCGGTTTACAATGCCGTCTGGTTTGCAAATACCTCTGTTTCTGCTACCGGTGAATCTGTACACTGTGTTACCGGATTTGTTCAATCTCAGGATGGGTTCAATGTCTCTCAAGACTCTGATTATCAGAATGGGGAAAAATCCAATCGAACAACAAAAACGCTTTTCACAAGTAACTGTCATTCCAGCTTGCAGCTGTTGGCATCAAGTGTGACGGAAATAGAGTGTCCGGTTTCATCAATAGAGCTCAACAGTTCTGTTTTGCTCTTGTCCACGCAACTCTTTGTTCATCAAGTCGCCGACCCTCCTCGCTTAGGATAGAGCATACTATCCCTTCTTAAAATATATCCTAAGTCATTGCATGTCAGGCAAATGCTAAAGATACACCCCGAAAGGATGGGTGTGGGCTGTAGAGCCCTGAGGTGCATTCATCAAACAGCGAATATTGTTATGAACAGTTTAATGTCCCGATTTACACTATTGACCCTATTCTTTATAACGGCTATCACTCTGGGTGCCTGTAGCGGCAATCAAGAGAGTGATATTGGTTCTCGTGCTTCATTACCAGGCGGCGCAGATGATGTGGATGCAACCGACCTTCCGGATGCTCCCGATTTTACGCTGGAAAACCTGGATGGATCAGATTTCACCCTTTCCGACCACAAAGGGAAGGTAATTCTGCTGAATATTTGGGCTACGTGGTGCCCGCCATGTCGGGAAGAGATTCCGGATTTCATGGAGATACAGACAGAAATGGAAGATGATGGAGTCCTTTTTGTGGGTGTTGCCACAGACCGTGAAGGCTGGGAGGTGGTTCGCCCTTTTGCTGAGGAGTTTGAAATTAACTACCCCATAATGGTAGATACGGGGGTAGTAAGCCGGAAATATGGACCGGTTCAGGGAATTCCGATGAGTTTCATCATCAACCGTGAGGGTAAGGTGGAGTATCTGCTTCCCGGTATGGTTACGAAAGAGATGCTTCAGCCTCTGCTTGAAGAGGTAGCCCAACGAGAAGTTTAACAGGAGAGAATGATGAGAATAATGAAAAAAATTGCACTGTTTTTGAACCTCTTTCTTGCTCTGTCTGCGCTGCAAAATTTCGCCTCTTCCCAAGGCTTAACAGGCAATGGTGGCATGATGGAGTCCACTCTCGACAGGGTGGACCTGAGTATACTGTCAAGTCAAAAGACGATGAAAAGCGGTGATGAAGCCGTTTTTGTAATCATGATGGATATTGAAGAGGGGTGGCATCTGAATGCCAATAACCCCACACTGGACTATCTCATCGGAGTAGAGCTTCGGCTTGATTCAGGTGATGTTGGAATCGTGTCGGATATTCAATATCCCGTAGCTATTCAGTACGAATTCGATTTTGCAGGTGATGAGCTGGCGGTATATGAAGGCCAAGCTCCGATTCTTCTGAAAATGATGACATCCGGTGATTTGTCTCTGGGGGAGTATCAGGTAAGTGGGGAGCTGGACCTGCAGGCGTGCAGTGATTCGGTTTGTCTGGCTCCTGAAACAGCATCTGTGGAGCTTGCCATCATTATTGGTGAAGAGACAGTCTTGTCTGAAGAGGCAAAGCAGATTGATGAACTACAGGAGACAGGAGCTTTTGAGACACACTTAGCGGGAGAGAATTTAATCGCAGATCTCTTCAGTGAAAGAGGTTTGATCTGGGCCTTTGCAGGAATTTTCCTGATCGGACTGGCGCTGAACCTCACTCCATGTGTTTACCCGATGATGTCGGTTACGGTCTCGCTTTTTTCCGGAAATCAGGCCTCCGGAACGAAGAGCAGATTTATAGGTGCATTGGTATACGTGCTTGGAATTGTGTCGATGTACAGTCTGCTCGGGGTTTTTGCTGCTTTTACAGGAGGTCTGTTTGGGAGTTGGCTGCAAAGCCCGGTGGTTTTGGGCTTGATTGGATTTTTGTTGTTGGCCCTTTCGCTCAGTCTGTTTGGTCTGTATGAACTTCAGCCTCCTGCATGGCTGATGCAAAAAATGGGTAAAACTCAGCAGATTGCCGGTCTCGCAGGGCTCTTTCTGTCAGGGCTGTTGGTAGGCGTATTTGCCGCACCATGTATTGGTCCACCAATCATTGCGCTTCTTGCATTTGTTGGGGCCCATGGAAGTCCGCTATTTGGGTTCTTTACTTTCTTTGTATTGGCCCTCGGTTTGGGATTACCATACCTCATTCTTGGAACGTTCAGTGGAGCTATCCAAAAACTTCCGCAATCGGGTAGCTGGATGATGTGGATTAAAAAACTTTTTGGTGTGATTTTAATCGGGTTGGCACTCTTTTACCTCACATTGGCATTTGTTCCAACCTACTCAATTCATGTAATTCTTATCTCATTGGTTGCGGGGGGAATTTATCTTGGGCTTCTGGAATCGTCAGGAGATAAAACCGGGGCATTTGTGTGGGTAAAGCGGGCTACCGGAATCGTAGCTCTCGGAATTGGCCTGATGATATTTCAAAATCTGCAAAAGGAGAGTGTTGTGTGGGAAGAGTACGATCAAGAAAGAGTTGAGCAAGCACTGGAAGAGGGTATGCCGGTGATGATCGATTTTTATGCTGATTGGTGCATTCCATGCCTTGAGCTCGATCGCAGAACATTCACTGATGGAGAGGTGATCCGGCAAACAGAATCATTTCTCAAGATGAAGGTGGATCTCACCCATTTCGATTCCGAAGAAGCCGCAGAATTGCGAAGAAAATATGACGTGGCCGGTGTGCCTACAATCCTGTTTCTCGATAGAGATGGCGAAGAGGTTGCAGATGCAAGGGTTGTCGGTTTTGAGCCACCTGATCGATTTCTCCGGAGAATTTCAAAAGCAGATGACCATCAATAAATCACCGCAATTCATTTTAAAAACAACCAAACCGTAAAGAACATGAATCAACAGGAAAAAAACTCAACAAAATGGAAGAAAAGCCTGATAGAGTTGGGGATTATCGGTGGTATAATCGTGATTCTCTATGCAACCGGGCTGCATACACAGGTACTGGGCACGATGCAAAGAGCCCTGCTATGGACAGGCTTTTTTGACGCAACTCCGGGAATAACCAGTACAGAAGGTCCGCTGCTTGGTGGTCAGGCTTTGGATTTCAAAATGCTCACATCCGAAAATGAAGAGATTTTTCTGGAAGAGTTTATCGGCTCAGTAATATTTATAAATGTCTGGGCTTCGTGGTGCCCGCCCTGTATCGCCGAAATGCCCACTATTGAGACACTCTACAGGGATCTTGATGACCGGGAGAATATTCGGTTTATTCTGCTCTCGATGGATGAGGAGAGAGAACGGGCGGTGAACTTTATGGAGGGAAGGAATTTCTCACTTCCGTACCATTTTCCGGAATCTCCGGTTCCTTTAGCTCTCCGAAGTGGTGTTTTACCAACAACCTATGTGATCTCAAAACAGGGGCAGGTTGTATACAAGAAGGAGGGAATTGCTGATTATAGCACGCCAGCATTTCGAAACTGGCTTTTGGAGCTAAGTGAGGAGTGAAAACAATGGGAAAAATCTATTTGAGCGAAATTAATTTATTAAAAAAACAAAACTTTGAGGTGAAAGATGAATTCTACTGTATCTACAACAATACAAAAAATATCATGGCTGATTCTCCGCGTTCTGGGAAGCGGAATATTCCTTCTAGCCGGAATGAGCCACGTCACAGGAGTTAACCGAACTGCTGCCCGACTTGAAGAAGCTCCGTTCGGTTCTGTGGTAACCTCAGTGGCTTCTGCCGAGCTTTTGGTTATTCTTTCAGGGATTGCTCTTCTTGGCGGTGGCCTGCTTTTTT
>JAFIFA010000052.1 GCA_020832225.1 Balneolaceae bacterium | reverse complement strand
ACGCAGCGTTATTTGACCCATATTCCCTCCGCGCTCCCTGCGACTTCTCCGCGTCCGCCACGGTAAAAATTGGGAACTGATTTCTTTACACACCCTATTCCGGCTCTTGAGTGTTTTTTACCACGATGGCCACAAAGGCTTTCCAAAAAGACAACTAAACTACCTTTGAGACCTTGGTGCATACCTTCGTGCCCGTTGTGGTTCTATTTGGTTATTTAAACCACATGCGGCCTGAACGGGGATTTTGGGAAGATTTTAAGTATTGGGATGTTTAACCGCAAAGTGAACAGCGAAGGCGCAAAGGACGCAGCGTTATTTGACCCATATTCCCTCCGCGCTCCCTGCGACTTCTCCGCGTCCGCCGCGGTAAAAATTGAGGACGACCTCTTTACAAACCCTATTCCGGCTCTTGAGTATTTAAACACGATTGATACTAAGGCATCTAAACTACCTTTGAGACCTTAGTACAAACCTTCGCGCCCGTTGTGGTTTCCAAAAAAAAAGCTCCTCAGGTGAGGCGCTCTGATCACAATGCTATTTAAATTCCGGAATTATCGAACGGTAGTGGTTTCATCAATCCAGGCGTAGCATTCGCTTAGTTCACCATCAATCTGGAATGACATGCCATCTTCCCAGTCGCTGAAGAACTTATCTTCGCTGCTCGGCATCGCTTCCTCATACGACTCTATTCGGCTATCCACAGTACTCGCCAGTGATGGATCTGCATCCTTGGCTTTGTCCAGATAATCGAGTACCAACCAGTATACAGTGCGGTCTTCACGGTCAAGCGTCTCTCCTCCTGTACATTGAGAGATCGTTCCTGCATAGATTGCAGACATTCTCATATAGGCTTCGCCAAATTGACTGTCGATATCGATCGCTTTCTGAGCATAAGTTCGTGCATCAGGGTATTCATCCAGCTGCTGATACGATTCAGCTACTTCAAGCGCCAACTCCTTTCGGTCGCTGTTATACTCTGCTGACTCCTTTGCCTCTTTCAGATAGCCTAATGCATCTCTGTAGTTACCATCTGCAAGGTAGAGCTCAGCAATAGTTCGGGTGTTTTCGAAGTCGGGATTCATCTCATACAATTCACGGGCGGTTTCAGCCGCTTCTTCTGTCTGACCTGTCTCCTCATAAAGCTCTGCAAGATCCTGAAGCATCTCTTCACGCTCCGCCTCATCGGCATCCACTAAGCGTGATTCAATAAACTCAATCCGCTCTTCCGGATTTTCAAATAGAGCTTCCCTCACATCTCCGATTGTCTGCTCCAGATCTACTCCGGCAAATAGTTCAATCTCATCAATGATCTCGAGAGCATCTTCACGATCTCCCCTGGATGCGTATTCTGTAAGCAGAACACGTGCGTAGAATCCATCAGAATCGGTTGCGAATCGTTCGGGATCCAGCTCATACATCGCCCTGTAGCTGGTAAGTGCACCTTCCATACCGGCATCAAGATCGTCGCTGTGTTCATGGTAAAATCGGCCCAGTCTCATCTGCCACTGGAATTCATCAAAATCGTCATTATCAAAGTTTTCGAATACTGTTTGAAATGCTTCTTCCGCACTCTCCAGATACTCACTTTCAACAGAAGGGTCTGTCTCATCTTCAGCTGCAGAGACATAGACACTTATCATTCTGTTGAAGGTTCGCTCCAAAGAAAAACCATCGTGACCGGGAATCGTTTCCGGCTTGGCTTCCAGCATCCACTCTCCAAATTGGATGGCAAGCTCATAATCTCCTGTTCTATATGCATCAGTAAAAATCGAGTAGGCTTCCAACTCCCCCATACCGTGTGGTGGTTCATCCTGCGCTTCCGCCGCAAGCGGAACAGTGAACAGAAGAACCGCGACTGCTAATAAAATTCTCATAATATCGTATGTGTCATGGTTAATGTTTTGCCACCGACTTAACATTGAAATCGGCCTGAATCGTTCAAGCCATTGCTATGCCTAAACTTACATCGTTACAAAATGCCGATGGAAATGGACTATTTCAAATCGAACCTTTCTCTTTACAGGGATTTTTTAACGTTCATTACATTAATTAATCTTTGTAAAAAGAAATATGTAGCTGCAACGAAAGATTTTCGCTTTAATCTACTATTTTGAACCTGAATATTCGTGATTTGTTCCATATACCTATTAATTGATTATATCCACACCAATCAAGCCTCTTATTTCAATTAAAATTGGAACGAAACTCTCCTCAGCTTTTCGTAACATCAAGCCATCTCATTCCAACTAAAGTCAAATCCATGAAGCAACTTCTGATACTACTGTTAACACCTTTTTTTGCCCTGAGCCTCTACGCTCAGGATAACGATGAATGGGATGTAACCCAGCATCGTGCCGATTACACCGAGATCAGTTTTGAAACCAGTGAAGGAACCTGGATGAACCTGGATGTGAGCCCCGACGGAGACGAGATTGTCTTCGACCTGCTTGGCAACATCTATATTATGCCGATCGAAGGTGGTGAGGCGAGAATTCTCCGCGAAAGCCTGGCCTACGAAGTTCAGCCTCGTTTCAGCCCCGACGGCTCCAAAATCTCATTCACCAGTGATGCCGGTGGTGGCGACAACATCTGGGTGATGAACCGGGACGGCTCCGATGCCCGCCAGATCACCGATGAGAGTTTCCGACTGCTCAACAACGCATTCTGGACTCCCGACGGTAACTACCTGGTTGCGCGAAAACACTTCACCTCGGCCCGTTCACTCGGAGCCGGTGAAATCTGGATGTACCACATAACGGGCGGATCCGGAATTCAATTTACCGAGCGTCCAAACGACCAGCAGGATAAAGGTCAGCCGTTTGTCTCACCCGATGGACGCTATGTCTACTACAGCCAGGATGTCTACCCGGGTGGTTTCTTTCAATACAACAAAGATCCCAACAGCCAGATCTATGTGATTAACCGTTACGACCGCGAAGAGGGCAACATCGAACGCGTTACCGGTGGTCCCGGCGGCGCAATCTCTCCCACCCTCTCACCCGATGGCGAGAAGCTCGCCTTTATCAAACGGGTGCGAACCAAATCGGTTCTCTATATCCGTGACCTGGAGACCGGCATTGAGCGGCCTGTTTTTGACAATATGAGCAAGGATCAGCAGCAGGCGTGGGCGATTTTTGGCCCCTACACCAATTTCAACTGGACGCCAGACGGACAGCATCTGATCTTCTGGGCACAGGGCGGTATTCATAAACTGAATACAGAGACCTACGAAGTGGAGGAGATCCCGTTCACCGCACAGGTGAACCATCAGATTGCCGATGCGGTGCAGTTTGAGTTTGATCCCTCCCCCGAGACATTCACGGCCAAAGCGATCCGTCATGCGGTGACGTCACCCGACGGCGAGATGCTCGTTTTCAACGCGGCAGGCTACCTATGGAAGAAAGATCTTCCGAACGGCACCCCGGAGCGCCTCACCAACCAGGAGAACCTGGAGTTTGAGCCGGCCTTTTCCCCCGACGGACGAACCCTGGCCTGGGTTACCTGGACTGATGACGACCTCGGATCGATCAAAACATTGAGACTCGACAGACGGCGTGCAAGTCCGCAGACCATAACCACAGAGAAAGGAATTTATCGCACACCATCATTCTCTCCGGATGGAGAGACATTGGTTTTCCGTCGTGATGGTGGCAACAACCATCAGGGGCACGCCTACACGCAGAACCCCGGCATCTACACCATGCCGGCTGCCGGTGGCGAAAAGAACCTGATTCGTACCGGCGGCGGGAACCGGCCGATGTTCAACGCCGATGGCGACCGGATCTTCTATCTGCAGGGAACCAACTTCCGAAGCCTGGACATGAACGGTCAGGATGAGAAGCACCACTTCAGCTCACAGTACGCACTGGAGTTCACCCCAAGCCCCGATAACAAGTGGGTTGCTTTCCATGAGCTCTACAAGGTCTATATCGCACCGATGCCGCAGGTTGGTTCGGATATCACCCTGAGTGCCAACACCCGCGCAATTCCGGTTACGCATGTGGCCCGTGATGCAGGGTACAGCCTTCACTGGTCATCCGATGGGGAGAAGCTCCACTGGACCCTGGGAGAGGAGTACTTCACCGTTGGACTGTCTGAAGCGTTCGACTTCCTGAATGGCGAAACGTCAGAAGAGCTTGAGTTACCATTGGGCGACAGCGACGGCATCCGAATTGGGCTGGAGCTGGAGACCGACAAACCATCCGGCTTAGTGGCGTTTACCAACGCACATATCATCACGATGAATGGTGATGAGGTGATTGAGAACGGAACCATTGTGGTTCGCGACAACCGCATCGAGGCTGTTGGTGCCTCCGGCGATGTTGAGATCCCGAGCGGTGCCTATGTGATGGATGTAGAGGGCAAAACGATCATGCCGGGAATGGTGGATGCTCATGCCC